>VFKY01000198.1 GCA_009885275.1 Verrucomicrobiota bacterium
CGAGTGCGGTATGCACTGCATTGCCGAATGGATCAAAAATGGATGCCACTTCCTCGTCCACACCTTCGCGATGATGCCAGACATTGGTCATCGGCACGCTGATATATTCCGCGAATGCCCCCGTACGATTCACCCCAATCCCGACCGTGTCCTTGCAAAGATGACGCCGACCAGCAAGGCAGTTGCGACAACGCCCACAGACGACGTGACCTTCCGCGCTGACAATCTCACCAGGATGAAAGTCACTCACATTAGAACCCACAGTGACGACTTCACCGACAAATTCATGCCCCACCACCATTGGCACCGGGATCGTCTTCTGCGCCCATGCATCCCACTTGTAGATATGCAAGTCCGTGCCGCAGATGCCGGTTTTGCGAACCTTGATAAGGACATCATTGATACCCACTTGGGGTTCGGGCACATCCTGAAGCCAGAGACCGCGTTCTGCTTTTGCTTTGACGAGAGCTTTCATGTGTTTATGCGTGTTATCCGGGATATTGGATTAATTTCCAATATTAAGGATTGCATTATTCCGGTATGCAAGATAAAAATCCGGTTTACTGAATTAAATCTATGGCTTTAAAATCCGCTCCAAAAACCAAAAAGGTTCCCGCCGAAGCTATCAGCCGCCATCTTGGGGCACGAGTAAAACAACTCCGCGCTGAACGCGAGTGGTCACTGGAATCCCTTGCAGGAGCGAGCGGAGTAAGCCGTTCCATGTTGAGTGAAATTGAAAGGGAACAAGCCAATCCCACGCTCTACGTCACCCTGCGCATTGCCCAAGCCTTCGGCATGACCTTGAGCGAACTCATCGAAATGCCAGATGCGGCATCATCCATCACCGTTATCCGGCAACAAGATCGGGCTTTTCATTATCGCTCGGATAATCACTGCCGTATCCGCACGCTCTCGCCCTTGAATTTAGAAAAGGATGTGGAGTTTTATGAAGTGGAGTTGCAACCCGGTGGAGCATTGCGCAGTGCGGCGCATTTCGAAAGCACTCGGGAATTTATCACGGTCGTCAAAGGTCTTATCAGCCTAGAATCAGGGAACGATAGTGACACGCTTCATCGCGGCGATTCCGCTAATTACCGGGCCGATGTGCCGCATGCCATTGTCAATACCGGCAAAGGCGAAGCCCTCGTGTTCCTTGTCGTCATTTATCGCTAA
>VFKY01000170.1 GCA_009885275.1 Verrucomicrobiota bacterium
CTTTCCTGCTGGCGGGACTGTTTATCACCGGATTGTATTTGAAAACGATTTGGTCGTGGTGGTCGGCTCAGTCATGGGTGGAAGTGCCGTGTAAGATCGAACGGGCAGAACTTGATTCCAGCAGTGATAGCGATGGAACGACTTACAAAGCCAAAGCCGAATATTATTATGAGTATGAGGGGAACAAATATAAGAGCGATCAAGTGACTCACACCAGTGGTGGCGATAACATCTCATCATTCCAGAAAGACGCTGCCGCAGAATTGAAGCGTTATGTCGGAAGCGACCAGTCGTTTCGTTGTTATGTCAATCCGCAGCAACCTGAGCAGGCGATGCTCTATCGTGATTTGCGACTGGGATTGATTCTGTTGCTCGGTATTTTCCCGCTTGTGTTCCCTACTGTGGGGGCGGGACTTATCTATGCTGCTTGGTCACATGGTAGAAAATCGAAAGCTGAAGCTATTCTTCGCGACGCACATCCTGATGAACCTTGGCGATGGAAGCCAGAATGGGCGAATGAGACCGTTACGCTCTCACGCAGTGGATTAAATGCGCTGTTCCTCTGGGTTGGATGGTCAACATTCATTATCATCCCTCTGGTCGCGGTGAGCATCATGAGTGGACTTATCCTCAGTGTAAGTGGACTGCCCGTGCTCCTCTTGGTGACACTATGGTGTATTCCTGCATGGTTTGCCTTTCGCAAGCTGCGGCAACATCTTGTGACTGGTGATATTTCATTCAAACCAGAATCATGGCCTATTTCACAGTCATCTGGATTGCATGGGAACGTAGCGTTCTCCCGTCCGGTATCCTTTCAAGACAATATCGAAGTTACAGTGTCGTGCGCTAAGGAAACGACGAAGCGCAGTTCTGATGGTAATACAAAAATGTCTGAAAACTTATGGTCGCACACGGAGCAAATTGTGAGCAGTCGAGTAAGTCAAAATTTAAGTGGGTCGCGTTTTGCACTTAGCATTGATTTGCCCAAGGATGCTCCTGATACGACGGTTGATGATTCTGGCATAAGTCATGTCTGGAAGCTCAGCGTTAAATCCAAAGCGAATGACATTAGCGTCACTTTTGATTTACCAGTTTTTAATACAGGACCTGCATCCGAAGAATCGTTTTCCATGAAAGAGGCTGTGGCGCCAATTTCTTTGCACCAAGTCGCCGATGATACCCTTGCGCAAAACCTCACCACAGCAGGTTTGCAGGTCTCTTTTACGGGCGATGGCATGCCCAAAAGC
>VFKY01000148.1 GCA_009885275.1 Verrucomicrobiota bacterium
CATCAGTATTTCCCGTAAATCATCGCTTAGCTGGCATTGCAACCGTGATACTAATTTTTGGGATTGGAATTATTTTTAGCGTGCGGGGGTTGCCTCAGTATCAATCGGGATCCAGCGCATTGCGTCCCTCCAAGAGTCAAGCATTGTTGGCGTGGGATACTTTACAGCAACGGCTTGGTAAGGAGCATCAGTCCAGTGTTCCAATCCTAATCACAGGGCAGCATGAAGCATTGCGTAACCATGCATTAGCTCTAAAAGCTGAGCTCATCGTGGCAAAGCGTAGTGGAGGCATCCTTAGCTTTTCACTCCCCATCGCCTTGTTAGTTGATCCTGAATCTCAAAAACTAAATCGTGATTTCATCGAATGGTGGATTAAGGAACAGTCCTATCTTTCTGAGGCGTTAGTGACGGCAGGTTTCACGGAAGATGCGATGATACTGCTCAAAAGTGTATCTGCTGTGTGGGGGCGCACTTTGCATAAGCCTTGGCCTATACAGACTTATGAATCTGAAGCGGCTGATGTGTTGGGACGTTTCTTAAGTGAACCAGAGAAGACAAATAAGAACATCGCAGGACAAAATGAAAACGTCATGCTGGGATCCGTAACATTTTCCGGTGAGCCAGGGGCTCCGGATCCATCAAAGCTTCGCGCATTACAGCAACAGTTGAAGCCCCTCTCCTACGCACATCTCTCAGGATGGGAAAGTTTGGGGCTGGCTTTATCTGAATTTGTTCATCGTCAAATCACACGTTTAACGATTCCATTGATTCTTGTTTTGACGATGATGCTTACGTTAACCTTTAGAAACTGGCGTGATGTTTTGCTCTCCATCATGTTACTTGCATTGGGGATCGCTGCGCTCATGGCAACGATGACCGCGCTCGGTCAGACATGGAATCTGGCGAGTCTCGCGGCTCTCCCATTATTGTTGGGGACAGGCATCGATTACGGTATTCATATCATGCTCTCGATGGCGCGGGAAAATAATGATATCAGTAAGGTGCGCGCGACAACCGGGCGGGCGGTGCTCTTCTCTGGCGCGACAACTGTCATCGGTTTTGCGAGTCTTATGTTCGCGGGCAATCAAGGGATTGCGAGTCTGGGCATGGCATGTTGCTTCGGCACATCATGGATTCTCCTGTTTGTTCTCTGGCTTTTGCCTCACTGGCGTGTCTGGCTCTGTCGAGGCAAATCTTGAATGCATCTCCATAAGTGAAAGTGGCTTGCGGACTTCGATGATGGAGCGAGCTTCATCATGACTCGCGACATTGGTCGCCAATATTTCATGTTTGCCTGGGGTAAGTTTAGCGTAAAACTGTGTGCCGATGGATATGATCTCCAGTGTCGGAGATGTCCATTTCACGGTATCTTCTTCGGTCGCGGTGAGCATGAGTTTGTTGCCGTTTTCCTTTAAATCAGGATCGAGATAATACACTGTGCGGTTAACCGGGGAGATGATCCGCGGAGAGTTCAGGTTTGGAGCGTTTTCGCGCAAGGCAAAAAATCCGCTCATTGTGGGTGATCCGAGTTTTAGCCAGTCTTTATAATGTTGTGAAATATAGGCGTTACCGGTTTCAGCTTCGTAGTCAGCAGTAGTTGCTGAGGGTGGGATTGTGCCGGCAACAAAAATTTCGTTCTGACTCATTCTTGTAGTCGGCGATAAGCTGGTGACGGCGCGACCATTTCGAGGATCGATTTTGGCATGTACAAGAGTCGGTGGCTCATCATACCAAGTGGTGCCGTAGGTTTCATTTAAGTGTATAAAAATATCCCGAAAGATGGGGCCCGCACCACTGACCCCAGAGACTTCGTTCATGGGGGTGTTGTCAAAATTTCCAACCCATACGCCGACGGTGAATTCGGGGGTATAGCCGAGTGTCCAATTATCGCGATAGTTAGTGCTGGTGCCTGTTTTGACCGCACAAGGGAAGGGCATTTTAATAATGGAGCGCGGTCCGAATGTGGTTAGTCTGGCCTGATTGTCGTTGAGTATATCTGAAATGACATAGGCTGTGTTACTAGGAAATAATCGAGTGGTAACCGAGGGGGCGATTTCAACCAATGTCCAAGGCCGTTGTTCTCCGAGTCTCGCTAAACAGGCATATGCATTGGTCAGTTCAACCAGTCGTATCGGTGCATTGCCAATGGTCAATCCGAGGCCGTAGTGTTCCGCTGGATGATCAAGAGTTGTCACACCAAGGCTCTTCAACGCGTCATACAAAATGATTTCCCCACCCATTTCCTGAAGTGTGCGCACCGCGGGAATGTTCAGTGAGTTACCAAGTGCATGACGCAATGTGACGGGGCCATAATGGCGGTGGTCATAATTCTCTGGTCGATAAAGTCCTGTGGCAGTTGCATATTCAATAGGCAAATCAGAGATAATGCTTGCGGCAGTCAGGCCATGATTAAGTGCTAAAAGATAGGTAAAAGGTTTGAGCGCAGAGCCAGGAGAATGAGGTGACCAAGCGCCATTGATTTGTCCGTCGGTGTCATCAAAGAAATCACGGGAGCCAACAAGTGCCAGGATGTTCCCTGTCTTATTGTCAATGACCACGACTGCAGCCTGCGTGACATGCTTGTCAGCTAGCAGGCTCAATTTTCGATCGATGATTTGTTCCGCCCGTGACTGGATACTCCTGACGATGGTTGTCTTAATGATGGCATCTTTGGTTGTGGACATGGCCACTGCGTGAGGGGCGGAAAAGCCTCCCGTATAGGATTTCAATAATAGTTTTTCATTGTAAGCCAATTGCTTGCTGGTTTCATCAAGCCACTCATTTTTTAACATCAGATCGAGAATCAGACGCTGACGCTTTTGCACCGCTTTGAAGTTTTTATGCGGATTTAGTCGAGCAGGGGATTGAGGTAATGATGCGAGCAGCGCGGCTTCAGCATGAGTTAGGTCCTGCAAAGGTTTGTTGAAGTAGCCTTGAGAGGCGCTGTAACAGCCTGTATGCAGATTACCGTAGGAAACGCGATTGAGGTATTCGGTAAGAATCTGATCCTTGCTCCAAGTCATCTCTAAGCGTCTTGCCTGGAGGCTTTCCTTGATCTTGATCAAGAGAGTACGTGCGGCTTTTTTATCGGTGGAATTTTTTATCAGTTGCTGCGTGATGGTGGAGGCACCCGATATCACACGCTGAGCCATCATGTTGTCACGAACAGCTCTGACGACTGCCAGTAAATCGATTCCACCATGAGAATAGAAGCGTTTATCTTCTGCGGCCAGAGTCGCATGGATGATCGCTTGCGGTATTTGACTGTAACTGACGGGTGCAGATGTACGCTGTCCTTCCTCGCTAAGAAGTTGACGTAACGGACTGCCATCAGCCGCGAGATAAATAGGGGAAGCGGGGAGTGGTTCCAGTAACTTTGGCGGGAGTGGCACCATAAAGGGAAGCGCCCACCAGCATAGAGCAGCGGGAACTGCTCCCATGATAGTGACGAGAGCACTTCGCTTAATGGCTTTTTTCGCTTCCATTACTTGGATATTTCGGCGGCAACTATTTCTTGGCTACATCACTGCCATCTCCCATTGGCAGTGTTTGCACGCGCTGAATTTCGCTGAGCCCATAGTGATCCGGTTGATACATAGCCTCGATCCGTGCAGGCGGTACCAGTACATCTCCTTCTGCGATGACACGAGCGAGATAGCTCAATTCGAAGCGCCCAAGTTCAGTTGGGTCGTCAGTGAAAAATACCGCACGATCATTTCTTAATTCCCGATGATCGCAGAACCAACTGTTGACCTCTGCTTGAGCGTCTGCACGTTTGTTCTGGGTGGTAAACTCTGGGTTAATCGGTTCAAAAACACTGGGTAAAGGGTCATCCACCACCAGATAGCGATTTGATTTATGCACGGTGATGTCGAGTGTGACAATGATCATGTCTCCGACACGCAGGTTTTTCGCTGGTTCTCGGGTTCCCATCGACGAGAGGCGTTCGTAACGGCGAGCGATCGTAAAACCTTTACTGACAGGTTGAAATGTTTTGATGTCGGGCCACGCTTTAACTTCAACACGTGTGAGCACTGTTTGATTGTCTGGTTTAGTAATATTCAAGGGTGAAGCAGGCGCGTTCTTCGTGAATGGAAGATCAAGAGAAACACTTGAGAGCGCACTGGGGATGATGGTTTCGTGTGTTTGTTCCTGCCACTTTGTGGTGATGGCAAATGGTCCCGGTGTCGCTTCTTTCGAAGGGCGTTCGGCCGCAGTCAAAGCAAGCAGGCTCCAGGCATTGCCGTAGGTGGTTCCCCATCCTCCATCAGGATTACGCGAGCGTAACATTTCATCGGCAGTGGCTTGAGCTTCTTTAGTAAGACCGAGGTGCGTGGTGACGAGAAGTCGTAAAGCACTCGCAAGTTGTGGAGCGATCCAGTAACGATTCCATTCATCACGTTTTGCGGGTGGCTTAATAAGTTCAATGATTTGTTTTTCGGGTGCCTTATTGATGCACATACTCAGCGCGAGATAGAGCCTTGCTGTTTCGGGAAGTTTGTCGCGTCGTTGGTAAAGTAAGTTGGCATAGGAGACCTCAGCCTTGCCTGCCTTAGCAAGTGTATAAAGACCAAGCGCAGCATCTGTGAGATCGGTGCTTTTATTGTTTGTCGATAGATCAAAAGTACGTAAGCCCTTTGATAGGTAGTCGGTGAGTGCGTCGAGAGATTCTTGAGGCACAGCTACTCCCCAGTCTTTGGCTTTGAGTAAAGCAAAACCACCATACGCACTGCCCCAGTAGAGAGGTTTGTCACCCCCAGGCCAATAAGCCAGCCCACCTTCAGGGGTCTGCATTTGCAGGAGTCTGTTAACACCTTTTTTGATAGCCCCAGTGGCCTTTTCTTTATTGATGAGATCAGGAAACAGAGGTTCATAGCGTGACAATGCGAGCCAGGGCAAAGTGCTGGACGTGGTTTGTTCTACACAGCCGTAAGGATAATGAAGAATGTGATCCAAGGCGTCACGGGCTTCAGAGAGGCGACTTTGACTGAAGTCGAAATGGAGTGTTCCATCAGCTTCGAGTAATTGGGGATTTACTTTCTTGAGTAGGTCGTCATTGGCAGGGGCATGGGTAAGATTAAAATAGTGAACTTCGCGCAGGGCTGGCGAAGGGTGCGTTACTTCAAACTTACTCTCGATGCGATCGATCAGTGCTGGAGCCCCTTGAGGCCATTGCATGGTTTTTACGCTCCATTGCCATGCGGTGCTGCCCTGCTTGAGAAAACGCACTGGGAAGGGGAGGGAAGTCGTCTCCCCCGCTTTGATGGATATGACACGGCGCTCATTTTTTCCATCATTGGTCGTGGTGCGATTTTTAAGCGCAACGGTGGTAAAGGCGCGTTCTTCCGTGATGATCGTGGCAGTATCATCGAGTTTCAATTCTACTTCGATTGTGCCTTCGTAAGTGGTGGTATTATGAATGACAGCCTTGAGCAGCAACTCATCGCCAACGTGAGCAAAGCGGGGGACGACAGGTTCCACCATCAGCGGTTTATTGACCACAAAGGCAGATTCCGCAGTGCCGAAGCGATGAGCGTCTTTACAGGCGATGGCCATGATGCGGTAGCGAGTAAGGCTATCTGGAACTTTAATGGATGTGCTGACGCGTCCGGCCTTGTCGGTGATAAGTTCGGCGCTCCATAGGGCCGTTGCGACGAAGTTTTTGCGGAGCGCCGCATCTGCTCCGCCTTCATCGCCTCCACCTCCAACCATGACGCCTTTATTCCCGCGATAACGTTTGCTTAAAGACTCGGGTAACAAGCTTTCGATCGTGGTATAGTTGCTGATGGCAAGTGGGGCGGATGCATAAAAGAAATCAAACGGCTCAGGTGTTTGATAATCCATCAGGCTGAGTACGCCTTCATCAACGGCATATAGCGTGACTTCTGCGCCATCGACGGGTTGCTTATTGGCATCAAGAACAGTTGCCGATACCGTGAGGTCTTCACCAGGCTTTACAGTGGCCGTGCTAGACTCTGTCGTGACGAAGAGTTTGTTCTTATCGGAATCCACGAAGATCTCGCAATAACCGACTTTGTATTCAGGCATTGGATCAGGTTGAGGGCTGTCCTTGGCACCTCGAATGACGATGACCGAGACAAACACATTGGGCGCATCTTCTTCAGTGAGTTTAAGTTTAATAACAGGATTTTCGGGTGAGATATCCGTGAGGAACTGGCGATGGACGCGATTGCGTTCCACTGTAACCAGCGCTTTACCTGAGATGGGTGACTTTACCACGATGCTGATTTCTTCACCGGGTTGCACCACTGTGTTGTCGGGTTGTAACGTGATCCTTGCACCATCCTCCCATGCCCAGGGGAATCCGTCATTTCCGATGACATAGAAGGGCACGCGACTAAGGACTGTTTTACCTTGGGCGTCAGTGGAGGTGGAAGTCATAAAATAGGTGCCACCCTGTTTGGGCGTAAATCCTAAATGAGCTGAACTCGCCTGACCGTTGGTACTGTTGAGTGCTACAGAAGCTTTGTGTTCCGTAATAAGAATAGATTGGTTCTTAGTGACGATGGCGCCACCTGCTCCCTCAACGCGAACGGTATTCCATTGCAGGCGTTCTATTTTAACTTCAGCACCAACTGGAGCTTTGAAAGCATCACCTGTTGGGGTGATGGCGATAAAGTCGAAGCCCATCTCTTGCCCCGTTTTGGCATACCAACTATTTTTACGAACGCCGACAATGAAGTCTGCACCCGGCAGCTTAAATTCCGTGCTCGTTGAAATGGTTTGCTGATTTACATCTGTCACTTCGGCATAAACACTGATGGTCTGTGGTAATGCTGCTTTGTGAAGGGGGGGCGGAGGGAGATCAATGCTTACCGTACCATCTTCTTTCAAAGTCAGTTCACCATGAGCTCCCCATTGGGTTTCATTCTCTTCGTCGTTAGAGTTTTCATCGTCGCGATTTTCACCGTAATGCCACCAGCGTGGAGCATCGCCGAAATGATATTCCGCAAACTCATCAGGAGGGGTGTAGTCATCTGCAAGGCCGGCGCTCCAAGTAACTTTTGCATGGGACAGTGATTTTCCCATGTAATAGCTTGCGCTAAGTGGCACGGTCACGTGATCCTTAGAGGCTTGATACTTCGAGCCATCAAGAGTTACTTCAAAAGTGTTTACCTTGTAGTCATCCACTCGCAGCGACAAAGTGCTGCTGTCCTCAGATTCCTCCTCTGCTTCGTCATTGATAGCGGTGAGGTCTTTATCTGAGTTATACTTTAGATGAAGAGAATACCAGCCAACTTTGTCTTCAGGGAAAGTAATGTCGCCTGCCCAGGTGCCATTCGCCGTTAGAGTGACCTGTTTTTCAAGGATCTTGCGGTCTCTCTCATCGGCAACAGTGAGGGTGGCGGATAATGGTTTTTTACTGAACAGGAGTTCGTCACCAGAACGGATACGGGTGATGACTTTGACGTGAGCGGTGTCACCTGGTTTGTAAACGGGACGATCAGAAAAGAGAAATGATTCGAAGCGAGGAGTCCAAGGAGATTTCCAGGCAAGATTGAGTCCGTGACCCCACAAGCCAATACGCTCGTCACGCTCGCCGAAATTTAGTGCGGTACAGTCTTCTGCATTTTTTGCCAGCACCCAGGCTGCATTTTCGGATGACACGGTGGCAAATCCCTGCGCGTCTGTGGTGGCGTTATGAAGAAATCCACGCTCATTATCCATGAATGTAAGCTGGACATTAGGCAGGGGGTTACCGGTGCGAAGTGAGAAGGCATAGACTAGTGAATCGCGATAGTTGTTCTTCAGAAGCAACCCAATGTCGGTGAATTCTACAACGGCCCGGTTGTAGATGGTGCCAGTAGGCGCCCCATCCTGTGGGGTTCCTTCGATTTCGATGAAGACAGGCGCAGAGGGTATTTTTCCAAGTACTTCTTGCCAGTTAATGTCGAATCGCGAGGCTTTCTCTAAGGGCTTTTCATTGGAGAAGTTCTTTTCGAATATGAGTTTCCCTGGAAACATCTCAAAGGGCGTGTCCTTAAGGTAGGTCACTGCTGAAGTATCTTTGGGCACCCATGTGTTGTAGGAATCCTGATTGAGTGTGCGTGCTTTGATTAACTCGCCATCACTGAGTTGTTTTACTCGAACTCGCAAGTTCTTGAAATTCGCGGCATAAATATCGAAAATGCCCTTACCAGAGGCGAGTTGTCCGTTTTCAAAAGCACTGGTAGATACAAATACATTGCTGGGATTGAAGGTTACCGTCTCCTTGATTTCCTTTTCCAGGCTCAAATCATCGGCGCCAGGAAGTCCGGCTTTCAAGGTCACGGAATAA
>VFKY01000030.1 GCA_009885275.1 Verrucomicrobiota bacterium
GCCTGCTGCTGCGCCTGCTGCTGCGCCTGCTGCTGCGCCTGCTGTTACCCCACCGCCCGCTCCGGTCACTGAGAAGAAATAAAGTTTACTAATTAACTACATGGAGACAACCGATACCACAGACACAGACGGAGAAAGCCTCCGCCGAGTTGAGATTGATCGCTCGGTGAAGGGCCCCGTTCTTTTTCTCTTTGCAAACTCTGCCATGTGGTTGCTTGCCAGCACGGTAATGGGCTTGTTTGCATCGGTGAAGTTGTTCGCGCCGAATTTTCTCGATTACGATTGTCTGTGGTTTCTGAATTATGCCCGCTTACAACCGGCGCATATGAATGCACTTATTTATGGATGGGCGATGCAAGTGGGCTTGGGTGTGGCCATTTGGCTTCTGGCGCGCCGTTCCGGCAGGCCTTTGAGTAGCGGTGCAGGAATGATGGTCACCGCTGGTGTGTTTTGGAACATTGGGGTAACTCTTGGCATCATTGGAATCTTCGGAGGCGGGAGCACTTCGCTACAATGGCTGGAGTTCCCAGCATTTGTCTGGCCGGTATTAGTGATGGCGTTTCTCATTATCGCCATTCGTATGGTGCAGCATTACATGTCTTCAAGTGCTTCCAATGGATTCACGTTAACATCGCACTATGTTCTTGCTGCCCTGTTTTGCTTTCCTTGGATTTATATCACCGTGAATTTACTGCTTAACCATTATGCGTTGCAGGCACCTCTGGGAGCATTTGGTGCTGGCATCAACGCGTGGTATGTAAATACCCTGATACTACTGTTTTTCGCGCCACTGGGACTTGGCGCTTGCTACTATTTTATTCCCAAAATCACTGGTCAACCGGTCTATAGTTATCAACTCGCTCAACTGGGATTCTGGTGTCTCATTGGCCTCGCTGGATGGACTGGAATGCAAAAGTATATGGGGGGACCATTACCAGCTTGGATGCCGGCGATTGGCGGTATGGTATCATTACTTTTGTTAGTCCCAGCAGGTGTGGTGGCACTGAATCACCACTTAACCACCTATGGCAAGCATGCTTTGATTGAGTCCAGCCCCACGCTTCGGTTTGTCTTCGTTGGCTCTTTTAGTTTTCTCGTCATGAGTGCTCTGGGTGCTTTGCTTGGAACATTCTGGACTGGAGCCTCTATGCAGTTCACCTATGCAGAATATGGCTTCCACCTCATTGCCATCTATGGCTTCTTCAGTATGACAATGTTTGGCGCTGTTTATTATATTGTCCCTCGGCTCGCAGGCTGTGAGTGGCTCAGTGCTCGACTGATCCGCAATCACTTTTGGTTTTCTGTTTATGGCATCGCTGCACTGGTCGTCTGCATGGTGATTGGCGGTATGGCTCAGGGACAAAGCGTTAATAATCCTGAGAACTGGAATCAATCCATGGTCGGTAGCGTGAAGAATGCCAGTGGCTACTTGATCGGGCGTGCTCTTGCTTGGGCGTTCATTTTATTCTCTAACTTTTGGTTCTTCATCCATTTGGTATTCATGGTGCTTGGATTGGGACGGCGCAGCGTCAGCCCAACACTTCTGCACCACGCTCATGCAGACCATCACGCACCCTCCAGCACGGCAACTGTCTAATCTTCGATTAAATCTAGCATGACGAGTTCTAAAAAATTCATCTACGGTCTTGGTATCTGTTTCGGCTTGCCTTGGCTGATCATGATCATCATACCGGCCCTCAAAGCCCAAAAGTTGATGCCCCTACCCTACGACAAAGATCGTGATGGTGTGGAAGGCATTTATCCAGGCGCAGGCATTTATCGTCAGGGACAGCTAGTGTACGCACGTGAAGGATGCTCCCAGTGTCATACGCAAATGATTCGCCCTTCTTTTGCGGGCATGATGGATGCAACAAAAAAAGGATGGAGCAGCGACCAAAGTGAAATACCCAGTGAGCCTGCCCGGTCTAGTAACATGCGTGATTATCTTGGCGAGCCGATCGCATTTCTTGGCGTTCAACGCACTGGACCAGACCTTGCGAATGCTGGATACAGATTAAAGGATAAGGCCGCGATGCACGTGCATCTTTACGCTCCTCGTGCTGTGTCTGAATGGAGCATTATGCCGGGCTTCCGTCATCTATATGTCACCCAAGTAATTCAAGGCAATGGATCGCCTGACGCTTTGGATTTGCCTAAGGAATATGCGCCCAAAAAAGGATTCGAAATCGTTCCTTCATTGGAAGCGAATGAGTTGGTGAACTATATTTCCTCCCTTAAAAAAGACGCACCGCTTCCCGGTCAAGTAGTTGCAGAAGCCAAGAAATAATTGTTATGAACGAAAATCAGCCACAGAACTACGACTCCACCGATTTGGATCGCATGCACGCTGCTGTGAAGCGTGAGAACCCTGATGGCAAAGCGGGAAATCAACCTGCGCCAGTCTGGGTTTTTGTCGCCAGCATGGTGGCCATGGTCTTTGGTGGCGGCTACGCGGGCGCCTATGTCGGCGGATTTGATTTTGAACAAAACTCGGCATTCATGGGCAAGGCGCAGGATCTGCGCCCGATTGACCCCAGACCCAAAGTGGTACTTGGACCGTTTGAGTTTGCGATGAGTAAAGGTTCTACGGTTTATAATACATGCGTTGGCTGTCACCAAGGAACAGGATTGGGCCAACCGGGTGTTATTCCACCCTTGGCAGGTTCAGAATGGGTAACCGGCGGAACGGAGCGTATCGTGCGTATCGTTATCCATGGACTCAGCGGTAGCGTTGCGGTGAAGGGGAGTAATTACAATGGTCTTATGCCTCCTCAGGGTGCTCTAAGTGACAAGGATTTATCATACGTCATCACTTACGTGCGGAATAGTTGGGGCAATGAAGGATCAATGGTCACGCCTGAAATGATCGCTAAAACACGTGAGCAAATAAAAGATCATATTGGACCATGGACTTCTGCGGACCTGGATAAGTTTGCCAAAGAAAATATGCCAGGAGAAGTTCCCGGAGGACCTGGAGCCGTAGTCAAACCAGCGGAAGCCGCCCCAGTTGTTCCAGCACCGGCGACTGCCACAAAATAGTGTGACTATTCCCAACACAATTTAAACTATCATGAGCGCCGCCACCGTTACCCACGATCACTCAGCCACTGAACATGCTCACGAGCATGAGCACCATGAGCAAAGTTTTCTCTGGAAGTATATTTTCAGCACTGATCACAAGGTGATCGGAATACAGTATGGGATAACGTCCATGATGTTTTTATTGTGGGGATTCTTTCTCATGATGGTGATGCGCTGGAGCATCGCTTTTCCAGGCAAAGCCATGCCGATTATAGGCACTATTTTGGGGGATCGCTGGGCACCTGGCGGCATTGTTAGTCCGGAGCTTTATAACATGTTTGGTGCCATGCATGGTACAATCATGGTGTTTCTCGGTGTGGTGCCACTTGGATTTGCTGCCTTTGGAAACTATGTCATGCCTCTTCAAATAGGTGCGGTTGACATGGCGTTCCCCAAGCTCAATGCATGGAGTTACTGGCTGTATTTGTTTGGTGGCTGTCTCATGATGGTGAGTTTTTTCCTTCCAACTGGCGCAGCTCAGGTGGGTTGGACCAACTACTCGCCCTTGGCAACAACGGCCCAAATTGATGTAAAAAATATCTTCTTTACGGGGCAAACCCAGTGGCTTTTCGCCATGATATTTATCATCTCATCATCACTTCTCGGTGCCGTGAATTTCATTACTACGATTTTGAATTTGCGATGCAAGGGAATGACGTGGATGCGGATGTCATTCTTTTGTTGGGCGATGTTAGTTACAGGCTTCTTGCTGCTTTTGGCATTTCCTCCACTAGAAGTTGCGGCGGTTATGCAGCTTTCCGACCGGATTTTTGGGTCTAGTTTTTTCCTGCCAGCTGGCTTAGTCGATGGCAATCGGCACCTTGATATCGCAGGTGGAGGAAGCCCATTGCTCTATCAACATTTGTTTTGGTTTCTTGGTCACCCTGAAGTGTATGTTCTTATTCTCCCCGCTATCGCGATCGTAGCAGAGGTGATCCCTTGTAACATTCGTCGTCCTCTATGGGGCCACAAAACGATGATCTATGCCGCACTTGTGCTTGGATTTCTTAGTTTCATTGTTTGGGCGCATCACATGTATATGACGGGCATGGGACCAGTCGTCACATCGTTCTTCCAGATCACGACAGTCCTTATCTCGGTACCGTCTGTAATTTTACTTACATGCCTGATGATTTCATTATGGGGAGGCTCTATCCGTTTCAATTCCGCGATGCTCTTTGCCTGTGCATTTATACCAATGTTTGGCATTGGTGGTCTTACTGGGCTTCCGCTTGCTTTCAGTACGATCGACCTCTTTTTACATGACACCTATTATGTCATTGGGCATTTCCATTATGTAGTTGCTCCCGGTACAATTTTCGGACTCTTCGCAGGTATTTATCATTGGTTCCCAAAAATTACGGGGAGATTCATGAATGAAAAACTTGGGCGCCTCCACTTCTGGCCATCTTTGATTTTCATGAACTTGCTCTTTGCTCCCATGATGGTCCAAGGCATGGCGGGATTTCATCGCCGCTGGTATGATGGTGGTAAAGCATTCGAAGAAACCACAAAAGTGAGCAACTGGCTTAGTGAAGGTTGGGCTCAGTTTGCAGGAGTGTTTGGAGTTCATGTGGAGTCCAACATGCTTGGGTTGAATGCTCTGATGTCCTTTGCAGCTTGGGGATTGGCAATTTCTCAGGTAGTGTTCATTATCAACCTGTTTCTAAGCATCAAAGGCGGGAAGAAAACTACTAGCGATAATCCATGGCACGCTACGACGCTGGAATGGGCGACCCCAACACCTCCAGGACATGGTAACTTCTTGGTTGAGCCGACTGTGTATCGCGATCCATACGAATACAGCGTTCCAGGTCATAAGTGTGATTACCAACCGCAATGGTTGCCTGAAGGCGAGGAGCCAGTGGACAAACTCACGCACATGCATTGATCCATTGCCGTAACCCGACAAGAAAACTGATAACCTTCCCGTACTGATGGAAATTCCCTACACTGTAAAAGCCAGACCGGACACCGGACTTTGGAATGCAAAAATTGGCATATGGCTCTTTTTAGCCTCTGAAGTGATGCTATTTGGCGGACTCTTTTCCTCCTATATCTTTCTTAGAATAGCACCTGAAGGCCCATGGCCAGTGCAGGTTCTGACAGTTGGATGGGGATTTCTCAATACGCTCGTTCTTATTTTCTCAAGTGTCACGGTCTTGCAAGCATGGGTTGCTCTGAAAATGCGGAAATACAATCACTTCCGTGTTTGGATGGTGCTGACTATTCTCTGTGCCTGTGGATTCATGGCAATCAAGTCCGTCGAGTATTATGACAAGTTCCATCATTACGGCATCCTACTTCAAGATGGTTCCAACTTGGAAGGACACTTTCCAAAGGGTAAGGAATATAAAATTAAGTTCAGTGATGTGAAGACGGTGACATTAGCTGTGCGCCCTAACGACAAAGGTCTGTTCGGCTTGTCTATATTTCACAATGGATCCGATGCTGATTTTCTTAGCTACATCGTGGAAGGCAAACCAGAATTCAAAACTCCGGACGGTACGATTCTTACCCTAGATAAAATTACACTGAAGGAATTGCTTCATAAAGAATTGGGAAAGAAGGACAAGGATGGCAAGCCAGCACCTGAATCTTATATTAAACTCGAGGCTACTAACCCACTTAGGTTTGTCATCCCCCCATCAAAATTATTTGATAACGCTTATAACGCTTCTAAAGCAACGTTCAGAGACAGCACGGTGATTGAAGGTAAGCTTGAGAGTGATCAAATGCATCTCGAGTGCGATAGAGTGGATTTACGTCGACTTTTTGATGCTGAAGAAAAGAGTGATGAAAAAGCATTGGCTAGTGTTCAGAATGCAGATGTCTGGCGCATTCTTGGTGAAGAATGGAAGACTAAATTTAATGCGCATCATGACAAGGTACTGAAGGAATTTAAGGACAAAAATGGCGAGAAAAGAAACCCGATGACGAGCAGTGATTATGTTCGTCACGTTTACGCGATGAAGCTCGATGCTCATGGATCTGAGCATTCTTCTGTGGTACCTGCCGCTACAAATAATGGGGGGCACAAAGCACAAGAGCACGCACCCAAGGACGATCACGCTGAACACGCCACTGCTGCCGGTGGACATGGACATCCAGAAGTTACGATTGAAAAGAAGGATGTGAAATTTTACTCCAATTTCACACCAAAATATGGCAATTACTTCGCCATTTACTTTACATTGACCGGCTTACACGGTCTCCACGTGATAGCGGGAGCTTTGGTGCTAACGTACTTTCTGTTATTTGGAAAGAAGCTCTACGACAAAGATCCTGAACACATGGCTAATCGTGTTGAAGTCGGGGGATTGTTTTGGCACTTTGTGGATCTTGTTTGGATCTTTCTTTTTCCTCTTCTCTATCTCCTCTAAGCCGTATTCAACTGAAATATCATTGCATTCATTATGAGTCACGACCACCACGATCACGACAGCCCCGAATATCTAAAAAAACAATCCAAAATCATCTGGATCGTTGGTGGCATCCTTTTTGTTGCAACCGGCATTACGGTGGGAGTCATGGATTTGGACTTGGGATCCCGCAGCATGAACATTGCATTCGGTATGCTGATCGCGACCATCAAAGCGAGCCTTGTGATGCTGATATTCATGCATTTAAAAAATGAGAGGGGACTTATCTACAAGTTTCTTTCGTTCACCATAGTTTTTGTCATTGGATTGTTCGTATTGTCTTATTTAGGCTTTATTGACCCGCTCCATTCGAATTTGATTTCCACCAAGTAACCATGTCACTCAAAGGCTTCCATATCCTATTCATTGCTCTGGCCTTCCTGTGCACGGCTGGTTTCTGGGCATGGTCGTATGCGGACGTTGAAAGAGCACGTGAGCTCGGCGCCATCGCCATGGGAAACCTCAGCGGTTCTCTTTCCGTAGGTTTGCTCATTTATGGCATTTGGTTTGTCGTCAAGAAAAGCAAAACCATTATTTTATAAATCCATGAGTCTGCCCCCTCAGCTTCTAGCATGTGCCACCTGTCTTCCTGATCAGACAACGGACATCGCGCGCGCATCCAATATGGCGATCCTCTTCATGGTGATTGTTGTATTCGCTATGCTGGGCTTACTTCTAAAAATCCTCTTCAATTTTGCTCGCAAGCAACGTGAGTTTGAAAATAGTTCTCTTTAAATAACCATGAACATCGACATCACACTCGCGTTATTTTCTATAAATAAGATCCTTGGAATTCCCGGTCTTGCTTCCGAGCATGGCGAAATGGTGGATCACATGTTGGAACTTGTGCATTGGGTAATGCTGATTCTGTTTGTGGGATGGTCAATTTTTCTAGTGATCGTTTTCACTAAATTTCGCAAAGAGAAGAATGCTAAAGCGGACTATTATGGAGTGCGTGGTCATGCGAGTACTCACATTGAGATTGGCGTAGTCATTGTGGAGGCGATTTTGCTCATGGGCTTCGCCTTTCCCCTATGGTCGCAACAATCTGAAAAGTTTCCTGCGACTGGCAATGTATTAAAATTACGGGCAGTAGCAGAGAAATTCAATTGGACCTTTCAATACTCAGGTCTCGACGGGACACTTGGACGCATGGATTTAAAATTAATAGATGTTGCCGCAAATCCACCAAACACGATTGGTCGGGACATGAAGGATCCCAATAGCAAGGATGACTTTATTCAACTTGGAACGATGACGTTACCGTTAAATCGCCCAGTTATTATTGATGTTACGAGTAAGGACGTCATTCACAATCTTGCTTTGATGCCGATGCGGATTTCGCAGGATGCGACCCCTGGTGTCCGCAGTCACACATGGTTCAAACCCACCAAAGAGGGAAAGTGGGATATTATTTGCGGGCAACTTTGTGGCCCTGGTCACAGCAATATGAAAGCAACACTTATAGTGGTGCCCGAAAAAGAGTTTGATGAGTTTGTTAAAGAGAATAGCGAAAACGAGCTCAAGAAGACAGCGCCAGCAGCTGTGGCTTCTCATTAAGCGTGCCATTTTATGGCATGAATAGATTTGAGAATAATTGCAGGCAACTGCAGAGCCTATCGTTAGCGTAAGAAATAATGGATATGCATTCATGACAACTCTACGCGTTACACATTCTGTCGCTTTTCATCGTCTCTCTTGGATTACCTTGTTCGTGGGCGCAAGTCTCATATGGGTGGGAGCCGCGGTGACCACTACGGGAGCCGGCATGGCTTTTAGCGACTGGCCTCTAAGCGATGGGTCGATCAACCCACCGGGGTGGCTTGTTTTTACGCCGCAACTTTTAGAGCACGGACATCGCATCATTGCTTCATTAGTGGGGGTCATGGTTTTGATTATGTTTCTCTGGCAATGGCGAAAAAACAATCAAGCAACCATTGAGGCCGCAATACTGGTCGGTGTCTTTGCCAGTATGGTCGGCGCATCAAGTAAACAGAATTGGTGGGTTGTAGGCGTCCTCAGTGTAGCTTGTTTAACATGGCTGCTAGGCGGCTTGATATATAGAAAGTGGCCGTTGCTGCTCAAATTATCCAGTACGGCATTGATACTGGTTGTTGCGCAAGCATTGTTGGGCGGAGCTAGAGTATTGAGAGTGTCAGATCCATTTGGAGTTGCGCACGGATGCTTGGGGCAACTTTTTTATTGTATGCTTATTGCTATCACTCTGGTCTCAGCGAGGAACTGGGCTACGAGCGAGTGTTTGTTTGATGCCAAGATACATCGTCGTATTGTGCTGCTTACAACTTTATTGTTTGCTGCGACTTCGATGCAGTTGCTGTTTGGAGCTATTGTGAGGCATACCCAACGCACGGTCTTGGCGGCGACTGATATTCTAACTACCAATGGTAATGTTGTTCCTCCAATAGAGCCATTCGATGTGTTTTCAATATTCATGCACAAATCATGGGCGCTCGTGGTTTTCACCTTGGCTATGGTAACGGCATCATACGTCTGGAAGCCCTTGCGACTTCAAGGATGGCTTGGATGGCTGCCTAAAGTATTAGTGTTCATGCCATTTCTACAAATCACCCTTGGTATATATGTGTTACTTACGGTGAAAAAATTCTGGGTCACGAATATCCATGTACTCAATGGGTTGTTCCTACTTGCAGTAGCATTCATTCTAATGATAACCGCTTGGAGAAGTCGTCCTATGTCTGGTTTGCTTGCACAATCGCATAGAGCAGGGCAAGGTGAACCCTCATGAGTGAAGTAGAATCGCCAGCAGTTGAAAGCTTGCCTGACCAGCCGGGAAGGCTGACAAGAAGCGATTTGATGGCGTTGACCAAATTCCGTCTCAGTGTCTTGGTGGTGGTAACCACGTTTGTTGGATTTTGGTTAAATCGTGGCAGTGAGCTGAACTTAATGTTACTCCTCCATACGTTGATCGGTAGTACACTGGCGGCATTTGGGGCATCGGTATTTAATCAACTGATGGAGATCGAGCCAGACAAGCGCATGAAACGTACTGCGGATCGTCCGTTACCCTCTAAACGCATTGAGCCAGGCGTAGCATTTGCGTTGGGGTGGTTATTAAGTGCGTTTGCCCTTATACACCTGGCAAAAATGGTCAACACAGAAGCTGCTGTTATATGCGCCATTACATTGGCGATTTATTTATTTATCTATACTCCGATGAAACAACAATCGGCTTGGAATACCATTGTCGGTGCGGTGTCTGGGGCATTGCCTCCACTCATCGGTTGGGTTGGGGCGGTTGGCGCACAGACAAATAACAGTACCTATTTTCGCTGGGAGCTGCTTACTACCGCTGGTGCCGTATACCTATTTCTGTTACTATTTCTTTGGCAGTTACCGCATTTTTTAGCCATTAACTGGATGTATCGAGACGAGTATCTTAAAGGTGGTTTCGTGATGTGGGCTAATGATGATGCCTCGGGTGGAAAAACATCTAAGTTATCTTTGTTGTTTTCCTTTTGCACCATGTCGCTGGTCTTGATTCCACCCTTAAGTGGACACACCAGCTTGTGGTTTTTACCGCTAGCATTGATGGTTAATGCCGTTTTGATGTTTCTAGCTTGGTGTTTCTTTAAAACAAGAGATCGTGTCAGCGCCCGTAAGCTCTTTTTTTACACACTCCTCTATCTTCCCCTGATGCTGGGACTCAGCATGATATTCTGGAAACAGGACTAATTAAATAGTATCTACAGCTATGACCGAAGAAGTAAAAAAATCCATACATCCACTTACCATTTGGGGGCCAATTATCGTGATTGTCTGCGGACTGGTGATTTTTTGGAACTACATGGTCAAGCTAAAGCATGACCGTGATACTCCGAGGCTTCCGATTTTATCGAGGTTGGAAAAAAATCTAATTCTAACAGAGCGAAGCGGTAAGCAGGTGGAACTTAAAGATATCAAAGGCAAGATCATCGTGGCATGCTGGGTATTTACTCGTTGTCCACGCGGTTGCGCCGGTGTTGTTAGCGAGCTTCTTAGTTTATATAAAGAAATAGGCGATGAGGAAGGCATTCAGTTTATTTCATTCAGTGTAGATCCTGATGATACAGCAGAACAACTTAGCAAATTCGCAGAGAACTTGAACATTAAGGGCGACAATTGGTGGTTTGTGAGCGGCGTCAGAGATGAAGTTCGCACTTACATGACTCGGTATTTTGGTTTTATGGATGTACAGGATATTCCTGAAAAAGACAGGCTCTCACCAGACGACAAATTTCTTCACGACATGAAAGTCGGACTCGCCGATCATCAGGGGCATGTGCGTGGATTTTATGACATCGCGAGTTACGACCCTGAGTTCAAGGAGTTCTGGAAAGAGAAAATTCGTAAGGATATCAAAACTTTATTAAAGGATCGTGCGGAAGCAATTGAGATCAAGAATTCAAAGCCGTAGGAGTAACCCGATGCATATAAGTGATTTGCCAGCATTAAATGCCACATTGAACAGCGCATGCACGTGCTTGCTGCTTGCAGGTTGGATATCGATTAAAATGAATAAGAAGGCATCGCATATTGTCTTCATGATTCTTGCGCTCTTGACGTCCAC
>VFKY01000325.1 GCA_009885275.1 Verrucomicrobiota bacterium
GAGTGGAAAGACGTTACGGGACGCGCCATCGAGGCGGAAATACTTGGGGTTGAGCAAGGGAACGCGGTGGTCGTCAATGCCAACAAACAGAGAATCTCTTTGCCGTTAATTAAGCTTTCGCCCGCTGATCAAGAGTGGGTCAAACAATGGAGCAAGGACAAATCAGCACTACAACTCTTCCCATTGCCTTTATGGCCACAAACGGTGCAGCAACCAGAAGTTCGCGTTACGGGTGGTGCCCAGAAAGGCGTCGGCTTTGTCTTCAATAGTCCGCATTATGAGTTCCGCTGTGATGCTGAAGTCTCGTCTTCAGTGATGAATGCTTTTGCCACTGCAGCAGAGGGAACGTTGCGGCTGGTATATTCCTTACCCATCGCCTTTCCCAGTCTTGAAGGGAAAACCTATTCTGCCCGTATCTTGCAAAGCCAAGAGGCTTATGCCCGAGCTGGGGGGCCAGAGGGAAGTGGCGGCGTCTTTATATCATCCATGTCGGGCGATGGCATATTGTTGGTGCCTTTTTCCAGTCTGGGCATCGAGCAGTTCCTGGGACGGAATACCAAAGGCGCGGATTTCAGTGCCACCGTGCTGGTTCATGAAATGGTGCATCAGGCCACCGGCGAATTACTTCCGCTGATGCCCAGATGGGTCAGCGAAGGTCTGGCTGAATACGCAGCGAATACGATCTATCGCAACGGCGTGTTTTACACGGGTGAGCGCGACCGCATCCTCGCGTTGCGGCAACGATTGGAAAGCTATGACAAGCTAACCCGCAACGCCCAACCCGTCTTTGCTTCTCCTTCCAACAAGGCCCCGGTCAATAGCTCAGCACCTGTGATGGACAGTTGGGTGATACGTCCCAGTGAACTCCTCAACAAAAGTGAGTCCGCTTGGAAAACCGATGTGAATACCAGTGCTGCGGCCATTCAAGTGCACCGTCTTTATCTCTCCTCGATGTTTCTCGTGCATTACTATCTGCACCTCGCTGACAACGGTGATGCCAGACGCATTCGCCTCTACTTTCAGGAACTCAATAAGGCGAGCACCTATTTCCGCACACGCGGCAAAAGTGGCTCGCTGCCAGATGAACTGCTCAAACAAAAAGGACTTACGATGGATGAGGCACAGGATGTATTCCTGAAGCAGCTCTATTCCCCATCGGAGCTGGCGGCACTCGATGCCGATTTTAAAGCGCGCTTCAATGCCTTGGGATTTCGATTCTGAATCATGGTCATGATAGCGCTCTGTGCAATGCCATGTAGCATGACGCCGTGAGCTCCTCTGGTCACCCATCTTTCCCCTTTGTCGCCGCGCTCATTGCAGGCGGGCAATCCAGACGCATGGGACAAGACAAAGCGTGGCTCGATTGGCATGGGGAATCATGGTGGCAAGTACAACTCGCCAAGCTTCAGGAACTTCAGCCCTCACGATTGCTTCTATCCTGTCGCCATGAGCAAAATATCGCCACGCCTCATGCCGAAGTGTTGCTTGATCCTCCCGCCTCTGATGGCCCACTCCCCGCGTTGGCTCGCTGTTTGGAAACCGCACAGATGCCCGTGCTTGCACTCGCAGTGGATATGCCACGTATCAGCACTGATTTTTTACGACACCTACTCAGCATAAGTTCCGATCCCGACAAAGGGGTGGTCTATCACGGCAGGCATGGCTATGAACCCCTCTGCGCTCTTTATCCCATCACGATTCTTCCCATGCTTTATGATGCGATGGCACATCGGGATCTCCGTTTCCAAAATCTCGTGCAAAATGCTGTGCAGGCGGGATTGCTCACGGTGCTGTCCATGACTTCCGATCAAGAAATGCTTTTCTTCAACCTCAACACCCCCGAGGATATCGCCAGCCTTTGAACTCCACACACACCGTCTCCATTCAACGACTGCACCGCGAGCAACCAATCGCAGAGGTGCAGGATGCGGTCGCCACCGAGGAGCCGCTAGAGATTCGCGTCGAAGGTCGCAGTATCGCTGTGGTCATGCGTACGCCGGGACACGATGAAGAGCTCGCCGCGGGATTTCTCCTCACGGAAGGTGTCGTGCATCGTACTGCGGACATTTTCGAGATCTCCGTCTGTCCCAGTACTTCTAAAGGCGGAGGCAATGTCGTGGATGTGTTGCTGTCCGGTGTGCAGGTGAATTGGGATTCTCTAACTCGCCATGTTTTCGCGAGCAGCAGTTGCGGTATTTGCGGTAAGACAAGCATGGATGCAGTGTTCCAATCGTTTCCCAAGGTAGAGAATCTCTGGGAAGTTTCTTCCCGGGTGCTGCACACACTTCCAGATAAACTGCGTGCCGCGCAGTCTGCCTTTGAAAAAACAGGCGGTCTTCATGCCAGTGCTTTATTTGATCAGGAAGGAAATCTCATCGTATTGCGCGAAGATGTCGGCAGACACAATGCCCTCGACAAGGTGCTTGGATTTGCGCTTCGTCAAAGCATGCTTCCGCTTTCTCAACACATCCTCATGGTTAGCGGTCGAGTGTCTTTTGAAATTATGCAAAAGGCCCTGGCGGGCGGCATTGGACTTGTCGCCGCGATCTCCGCTCCCAGCAGTCTCGCGGTCGATTTTGCAATTGAGTCAGGACAGACTCTAGTGGGATTCATGCGTGACGATCGGATGAACGTCTATGCCAACTTGAAGCGGATCAATCATC
>VFKY01000073.1 GCA_009885275.1 Verrucomicrobiota bacterium
CCAGACGCCGAACCATGGACAGTCGCGATAATGCTCCAGTAGCGCCAGCATTTCCTGCTCGGTGGGCAGTTTCTCATAATGACTGCGCGTTTCTATTCCAAGAGACACCTTGAATTTTTCACCGTGAGTCAAGAGCTCATCGAGGGCAGTGCGTGAACGGTCCAGATAAACTTGCGATACTTTCGCGCGCTGTTCTACGAGTTCTAATTTCACGCGAATGTATTCACGCGAATAAATTTTCCCCGCATGAGTAAGCGCCACGAGTTCATCGGTAAATGATTTCATGGGCACATTACCAAGATTCATTACCACGAATGGAGCCATGCAAGTGGCTGCCAGTTCAATGCTTCGTTTGGTTTGAATGATGGCTTCTACACGAATCGATGCATCGTCAGAGGTAAACTCCAAACCTTTCGTGCAATAGAGATCATTCATCACACTGGAGATTTTTACCCCAACATGGGCAGCGTATTGTTTAAGAGCATCAATTTGATTCGTATGAAGTTCGCGACTGAGTTCAATATAACCGAAGCCAAGGTGCGCGGCTTCGTGCGCGATGTGTTCTCCATTTTCATGGCGATGACTGTTCCAACAGGTTGAGAGAGATAGCATGGGGGTGGTTGTCGAATTAGTCCGGCAAGAGCATTTCTGCAATCCTGTCCGTGAGGCCTTTTCCCGTACGCGTGAGACGGATCTGTCCATCGCGGTGATCGATCAATTTTTCCTCAACGAGGGTTTTCAAGGTGTCAGACAGAGAAGCATCAACGCGCTTCTCTGACATTCCTTCAGCAGTACGAAGCTCCAGTGCGACCCGTTCCATGAGCCATTGTTTTTCAGTAAGGTCTTCCGTCTCGACGATGGGCACTCGTTGTTCGCTTATCAATCGAATGTAGTCCGTGGTGTCTGCAATATTTTTCCAGCGAGATTTTTGGTAAGTGGAGTAAGCGGAGGGGCCGAGCCCGAGATAGTTGGCACCGCGCCAGTAAGCTTGATTATGGATGGAGCGATGAGCAGGCTTGGCATAGTTAGAGATTTCATAGTGCTCGTAGCCCGCGGCAGTGAGCAGGTCGATCGCCGTGTAGAAATGATCAGCATCACGGTCGCCATCAGCATCGAGCTTGCCCTGGCGATGTTGGGCTAGAAACTCGGTATCTTCTTCATACGTGAGATTGTAGCACGAGACATGATCAGGCTGGAGAGCGATGGTTTTCTCCAGTCCTTCTTTCCAAACGGCTAGGTTCTGTTTGGGGATGGAAAACATGAGGTCAAGATTCACACTGGGAATGCCCGCGTCGCGCAAGACATCATAAGTCTCCTCCGCTTCGTCCGGCGCATGATCACGTCCCAGAAGCTTTAGCGTCGGTTCATCCCAGGCCTGTACCCCGAGACTGACACGCGTGACGCCGTGATCATGAAGCAGACGCGCTTTGCTGGCATTAACAGTCTTGGGGTTGGCTTCGAGACAGAGTTCCTGTAATTGAGAGAGGTCCGTCAGTTCGCGCAGCCCGCTGAGGAGAGTATTTAAATGGGTTTCACTGAGTGCCGTGGGAGTGCCTCCACCGAAGAAGATGGTTTTGGGTTTTATGGAAAGGTGACGTTGATGCAAGGTCAGTTCATGTAACAGTGCTTGCACAAAGCTCACCAAGTCCGTATTTCCTGGGGTGTGTTTATAGAAGCTGCAATACGGACAAACGCGGTGGCAGAATGGAATGTGGATGTAAAGATGTTCGACAGATTCAGGCACGAGTGGTTCTTTAGCGGGGTTTTACGGAATGAATAGAAAGAGTTTATAGAAGCATGATGCAAGAGAATGATCTGGGCGGCAAATTACTGGCGGGTGTTTCACGGTCTTTTTATCTGACCTTGAAAGCGCTACCAGAAGGCCTGCGTGAGCCATTGTCACTCGCTTATCTTTTGGCAAGAATCGCTGACACCATTGCTGATACGTCGAATGTGCCGGGAGCGGTGCGACTCGAGTTGCTGCGGGAATTTGACCGATTGGTGCAGAGTGAGGCGCGAGATGAAGCAGGGGAGAAATTGCTCAGTGAACGATTGTGCATGGAGTTTATGCCCATGCAGGAGGATGTCGATGAAGCTAAGCTCCTAGGGCGAATAGCAGAGGTGCTGGGTGCGTTTCGCAAATATCCGGCTCGTCAAATGATCGCCATGCGCGGAGTGCTTGATCCTATTGTGCGAGGTCAGATGCTAGATATTGAGCGTTTTCCAGAAGACGGTTCATTGCGAGCGCTTCAGACTTCGGATGAACTTGACGATTATACCTGGCTCGTTGCGGGCTGTGTTGGTGAGTATTGGACCAAACTCTGTGCCGAAGAATTGACGGACGCATTTTCGAAAGAAACCACGACCGCGCAAATGGTTGAGCGTGGCATTCGCTATGGTAAGGGATTGCAGCTCGTGAATATACTGCGGGACATCGGCAAAGACAGCCACATGGGGCGCTGTTATTTCCCTGAATCGGATATCATTTCCCAAGGACTCATTTTGTCGGAGATTCAGCAAGACCCCGCGAGACTCATGCCTGTGATGACGACCTGGCAATTAAAATGCCGGGAACATCTCCAGTGTGGACTTGAATATGTTGAAGCACTGGAACACAAGCGACTTCGCTATGCCACGGCATTGCCTTTGTTATTAGGCTACCGAACCTTGGCGTTGATAGAAAAAGCCGATGCAGCCACCTTGCTTAAGGGCGTGAAAGTTTCGCGCGGAGAAGTGACCAAGTTGCTGTTTGAGGCGGGGATCGCTAGTCTGCGTCGCGGTGGGATACGGAAGATGGTGGAGAAGGAGTTGAGGAGTTGAGACGGCCTGTGGCCTGGTTGAAATCGTTGAGTGATGAATCACACAAGGAGAAAGTCAGGACTAAAATTTTCGCATGATCAACCAAGCCGTAGGCCGTCTCAACTTTTCAACGTCTCAACCACCTTGTCCGTCCACGGTTTGAACACTTCGGGGACGGGGGCCTCAAAGCTCAATTCCTCACCTGTGATAGGGTGAGTAAACGCGAGTTTCCAAGCGTGTAACATGAGGCGTGGGGCTTTCACGATCTGTCGTGATAATTGTGCGTAAATGGTGTCGCCGAGGATGGGCGTTAGAAGCGTGTCACGCATGTGAACGCGTATTTGATGCGTTCTTCCGGTCAATAAATGGCATTGAATCAAGGCGCAACCATCATGAATGGAGAGACGTTCCCATTCGGTAACGGCCTCTTTCCCTGAACCATCTTTGACCACCGTCATGCGTTTACGATCCACAGGATGACGGCCGATATGGTTTTCGATGCGTCCCGAGCTTTGAGCGGGAATGCCATTGACGACCGCGAGATAGATTTTTGTGAGTTTGCGATTACTGAAAGCTTCCGTGAGTCGGTTGTGCGCGAGATCGTGTTTCGCGGCGACTAAGCAACCGCTGGTCTCCTTGTCGAGACGATGAACTATTCCTGGGCGAAGCTCTCCACCGATACCGCTAAGATTTTTGCAGTGAAAAAGCAGTGCATTGACCAGTGTTCCATCAGGATTGCCAGCCGCAGGGTGAACTACCAATCCTTCTGGTTTGTTGATGACGATAATATGCTCGTCTTCGAAGAGAACATTTAAGGGGATATCCTGAGCGAGAATTTCGGTAGGTTGTGCCTCGGGTATGATCACCGTGATGACGTCATGGAGTTTTATCTGAGCTTTCGATTTGGTAGGGCTGCCATTCAGTAATATGTGCTCGTCCTTGATGAGTGATTGTAGGCGAGTGCGAGACATGTCCTCGAGCTGATGCTGCAAAAAGTGATCAAGTCGTTCTTTTGCCCATTGGGGCTCTGTCACGGTAAATTCCATGCCACAACATGAAAGTCGCCAGAGCCTAAGCAAGCGCGAAACTAATGAGTCCAGAACGAGTTAGAACCCATCCGAGGAAAAAGATGGCGTATTTACACCGTATTGAGTATGTAAAAGGGATTCCAGAAACAATTAATCATTATTGAGTAACACTTCAGTTGCCTATTTTCCATTTTGAACCCCTGCTCTACCGAGCTAACCTCAATGTCTCGTGACGCCAAGTGAAGAACCCCAGCAATTTCTGAGCACCTGCCCTTCCTGTCAGGGAGTGATCGATGTCAGTAGCTTTGAGCCATACAGTAAGGTCATTTGCCCACATTGTGGAGAGACCGTAAGGGTTCGTCGTAAGTTTGACCATTTCTCCATCATCAAACAGATTGGAGAGGGCGGCATGAGTCGAGTGTTCGATGCCGAAGATTCTGCACTGGGGCGCCACGTGGCGTTAAAAATTCTTAATCGCCATTACAGCAAAGACACGTTGCGCATGGCCAGTTTCGAGAGGGAAGCGCAGCTCACGGCCGCGGTCACTCATCCCAACGTGGTGAAACTTTATTCTGTGGGACGCGATCAAGGAAATTTCTACATCGCCATGGAGCTGGTGAGTGGTGGAAGTATGGAGAAGTGGATTGAAGACAAAGGGAGACTCACAGAAGCAGAGGCGCTTCATGTTGGACGAGCTACGGCAGAAGGCTTGCGGGCGGCATTTCGTGAGGGCTTGATTCACCGAGATGTGAAGCCTGCCAACATTCTTTACACCGAGAACAATACCCCCAAGATTGTGGACTTTGGTTTAGCGCTCTTCCATGAGAAGGATGTGGATGAATCCGGTGAGATTTGGGCCACGCCTTTCTATGTCGCACCAGAGAAAGTACGTGATGACTGTGAAGACTTCCGCAGTGACATCTATAGCCTTGGAGCCACCCTTTACCATGCATTAGCAGGGAAACCGCCGCACAAGGCGAATACGAATTCCATCTACGAGCTCAAGATTATCAAGAGCCAGCCGGTGAAGTTGGAAGATTGCGGCTTCAAGTTTTCCGGTCGCACGTGCGAGTTGGTTAATAAGATGCTGGAGCTTAAGCCAGATCAAAGGCATCAGAGTTATGATGAGTTGGTCGATGCCTTTCGGGATGCTGAGAGCTTGTTGGGGTATTCGGCAGTAGGGCAGCAATCGCGGCGCCAAAAAATGATATTTACACTGTCGGTTTCAGCGGCGGCTCTGTTTTTAATCATCATGATGGTGGCCTTGTTCAGCTCGAACGGCACAAAGGCCACTTCAATCAATACAAAAAATGGCATCAATACCAATGACCTTACTGATCTTGGTAAAACATTAGCTTCGGGCACCGTGACGGTGGCGGATGCATTTCTGGCGGCGCGCAAGACACTGCTGGATGGAGATTATAAACAGGCTCGTAAAATGTTTGATGACCTTATTGCTTCAGGTAAGGCAAAACAACCGACATTGAACTGGGCTCGATTCAATGCAGCACTTTGCGCAATTGTGGATTCGAAAAACTTGGATGCCGAGCATTATTTCAAGGATATAAAACACGATGCCGATGAAGGAGCGCAAGACGGCGGCACAGATTTAAAAGGCTTTTTTGGTAAGGTAGGCGGGCACTTAAGCAAAGAGCTTGCCAATGAAATGAGTCGTAAAGAAGTAACTTATGATACCAGCTCTGAAGAAGCGCTAGGCTATCTGGCTCACGGGCTTGCTCAGTGGCATTTTGGCAGGCATCGTTTGGCCATTGAGTGGTTGGATACTTTCAATCAGAGCAATCCACGAAAAGGACTTGAGTGGATAAGCTCCTATAAAAAACTTATAGCTCCCTATCTTGCTGATGTGGAGCTTGCTAGGACATTGGGAGAGCTTAAAAAGGGCGGCGAATTAACGATTGAAGACGCTCGTGTCGCATTGTCTAAATCAAGAGATGTTTACGCAAAACTCAAGACTGATGGGGCGCTGAGAACCGCACTAATTCAGCATGAGCGCAGTCTGCTGGAGGATATCACGAAATTTAGAAGGGCAGCGGAAGATAAAGAACATCTTCGACTGAAGGCGTTGCGTGATCGCGAGCTTGCCCAAATTACCGAAATGTCCGAAACTTTACCTGCGCTTGTTCGTGGTTATGATTATCGACAGGTAGTGGATTTTCTTGCTGGCATGAAGTTTGAGACACCAGAAGTTAAAAATGCCAGCGCCAATAAAATGTATATCTGGTCCAAGGCCAAGGAATTCATGGATACCTTGATCGCAGACATTAATACACGCAACTACACAGGCAGTATGGGGCGTAAGACCGGCATTCCCTTACAAGGTAAACTGATCAAGTTGGATTTCGACAATATCACGATCAATATGGAGCGTGGACAGTTTGTGGTTCCCGTTGATACATTAGCACCGGAGACGCTTATCAATATTGCGCAGTTTTTTTGTGAAGGAGTAACGGATTCAACGGATTTTTATCACCGTGAGGAACTGATTGTGGTATTTGCCAAACTTCAAGGTTTGGACGCGTATGTAGCGTCAATGACTTCTCAATTGATGGAAGAAAATCGCGACTTTAGACTGCGTTGGGCGCGAGTGGAGCAGAGCGGCTCTTAGGGTTGAATAGGCACGGATCCAACGCGTCCGGTGATAGCTAATACATTATGTTTCAGTCCGTCACGGGATTGTTTAAGCGCTTCGATGAATCGACTCGGGCTAAATGGCGCTGTTTTAATTACCAATGGCTTTGGAGAATGACGCCAGATCATTGAAACGGAGCTTGTCATTTTAAGAATTTTCGAGCATAACCATAATTACAACTATGAGTGACAGTAATACGGAGCCGCCCAATTCTCCTGAGGAGATTGGCAAGAAACTGGAGGACTTCATCAGAAGTCAGTTCGGTGGGAACGTGCTCGTCACGAATTATAGGGATAGCTCCAAAGAAGATAAACGATCTCATTCAGACCCTCCTGCATCAGATGAGAGTAAGCGTGATGAGACCCCTAGTTGGTTGGACTTTCGTTATAAGCCTGCCGACATCAAAGCATATCTTGATCGCTATGTGATCCGTCAGGATGAGGCGAAAAAGGTACTCGCCACAGCGGTTTGTGATCATTACAACCATGCCCGCATGTTGCGTGAGTTGAAAAAGAACGATGCTGACTCAGCGGGAGAAGTTGAGTTTTCAAAACAGAATGTCATCATTCTTGGTCCAACCGGTGTCGGTAAAACCTATTTGGTGAAGCACATTGCCGAATTAATTGGAGTGCCATTTGTCAAAGCGGATGCCACCAAATTTAGTGAGACAGGTTATGTTGGTGCAGATGTGGATGACTTGGTGCGGGAACTCGTGGCCAAGGCGGATGGAAATATCGAACTGGCAGAACATGGCATTATTTATCTGGATGAAATCGACAAGCTGGCCACTTCTGGTGAGCGATCTGGGCGTGATGTGAGTGGTCGAGGGGTGCAGACTGCGCTTCTCAAACTCATGGAGGAAACTGAGGTCCCGCTCTATTCGTCCAATGACATGCGCTCGCAGTTGCAGATGGTCTTTGAATTTCGCAAAGGCGATTCCCCCCGCAGACAGGTGGTGAATACGCGCAATATTTTGTTTGTTGCAAGCGGTGCTTTCAGCGGTCTTGAGAAGGTGATTCAGCGACGCATTAGCAAGGGAAGCATTGGATTTGGCGCCGGAGTGAAGACTGACACTGATGAGAAGGGGGCGTTGTTTCAGATATGCACTCAAGATTTTATTGATGTTGGTTTTGAGGCTGAATTCATCGGGCGACTGCCTGTACGTGTGGTCTGTGAGAGTTTGAGTAGAGATGATCTTTTTGACATCATGAAGCGCTCAGCAGGAAGTCTTATCCGCCAGTTTGAGCGGGAGTTTCTAGCTTATGGGATCCATTCTACCTTTGAGGATAGCGCATTGCGTGTCATGGCGGAGAGAGCCAGCGAAGAGAAAACAGGGGCGCGGGGTTTGATGACTGTATGGGAAAAAGCGCTTCGTGATTTCAAATTTGAACTCCCATCCATGGGATTGCATGAGTTTGTGGTAGATGATCAGTTGGTGAATGAACCTCAAAAAATGCTGGCCATCTATCGTGAAAAAGCCAGAAGCATCCAGATCAGTGATGGTTTCATGGAGGCCGAAGCTTTTACCAGACAGTTCTCAGAAGATTACGGGTTAAGTATCAAATTCACTGAAAATGCTATTCAGACTTTGATAGAGCGCGCATCTCAAGAGGGAATTTCAGTCGCAGAGCTTTGTCTTAGACTTTTCAGAGATTACCCGTTTGGTCTGCGACTTGTTTCAAGTAACAATAAAGAAAAAAACTTTACGCTTCCGGCACGCTCGGTGTTGGAAACAGACGTTTATTTGAGCGAACTTGTCGTTGCATCCTATCATCATGGAAGCAATGAGCCGAAGACATACAATCAAAACACATGAACAAGGGACAAAGTTGGGCATCTAGTTTAATGATTGGGGTCATGGTTAGCGCGGGATTGCTAGCGGTGTATCATCTGACGGAAGTTTTTTTTCTGAACGCGATCAAGCTGGAGCAATTGTTTCATCGCTTTCTTATATTGCCGGGTAAGGGCGAACTTGTATTTCATCAGCCCGTTCAGTATGTCTTTTTCACCGTGATGGCATTTGCCACAGCGTGGATTTGTATTCATTTGCCTCACTGGTTTGCGAAATGGACATTTATAGTACGCGCCTGTTTTCTGACCCTATTTATCTCTCCCGCACTCGCATTTTGCGGCATCTTGTTTGAGCCATTTTCGGGGTTGGTCGCTATCGCCAGCGCGGGTTTTCTCGGGCTTGTTTTTGGTGGAAGTAAGGGCGGTAAAAGAGGGCTAAAACTTAAGCGGCAATTTGCCGGGCGCATTTCAAACGCCAACTTTGAAAAGCTACTGACATCGTCACACCAAGCAGAATTAAATGGCACTAGAGAACTGACCGTGCTGACGGGGCAGATTCTCAACTATGCGGAACTAAGTCAACAGATGAAGCCATCTGACCTGGAGCAAATGGCATCACTTTTTGAACAAACGGTGGCCGAGCTTTTAGTCGCAGAAGGTGCGTATCTCGACACCTGTCATCCCAAGGGCGTTCGTGTCCTTATTGGCATGTTGGATAAAGAAGAGGATCATGCGTTGAGAGGGTGTCATATGGCTCTCGCATTGCATGATAAGTTGGTGAAGTTGGAAAAGGATATGATAACGCGCTGGGGGCATAAACCGGCGTTTGGTATCGCATTGGCCACCGGTCCGATGAGCATTGGCTTATATGGTTTTGGTCAATTTGAAAACTACAGCGCGCTGGGTGACTCACTCGACTATTGTCACCGCTTGTGCTCTGTGAACCTTGTTTACGGTAGCCAAATTCTCATCAGTATGAGAACCTATCATCTCGCCAAAGATGAAATGGAAGTGCGCCCCATGGAGATGGTTTATGCCCCTAAGTTACATCAGATTTCCGAAGTATATGAATTACTCGGAGCCAAGGGAACATTGAATGAAGAGGAAATAAGAGCACGCGATGCATACTGGCAGGGTGTGGTGAATCTGCGTAAAGGCGCTTATAAAGAAGCGGTGCAGCAATTCAAAAAAAGCCAGATCGCGAATCGTGAAGATGCCCCACTCAAGTATTTTTTTGATCGAGCTGAAGCTGGATTGCGTGAAGGAATGGAGACGACTGAGCGTAAGGGCGCGCTAACGCACGCGCGGATGTTAAACTCCTATTAAGCGGCACTTCTAGTTCATGGCTTCCATCGATTATCCTGCACCCATTCGCGAACTCATCATTCAGATGAAATCGCTTCCAGGGCTGGGGCCGCGGAGTGCGGAGAGGTTAACATTATGGCTCATGGGGCGTGGCGTATCACGATTGGGAGAGCTGGCTAAAGCCATGGAGCAACTGCAAGAACGCGTGGTAATGTGTACTGAATGTGGTTTTTTTACGGAACGAGACCAACTCTGTCAGCTCTGTTATGATGACAAACGTGAACGTTCACTTCTCTGTGTCGTGGAGCAGGCAGCCGACATACTTCGATTGGAGCGCACCGGTGCCTACAAGGGCTTATATCATGTGCTTGGAGGGAAGCTTTCGCCTTTGGATAATATCACTCCTGATGATTTGCGCATTGCGGACCTGCTGCGTCGAGTGCGTGAACTTGCGACAGATGAAGTTATTCTAGCCCTTGGAGCGGATGTCGAAGGTGAGGCCACGGCCAACTATCTGGCTGATGCATTACGAGGCACTTCTATTAATGTTACACGACTTGCCCAAGGCATGCCCGCCGGTGGGGGATTGGATCACGTGGACGAGATGACATTGCACCATGCTCTCAGCGGGCGACGCAAAATGGCACAGTAATTGATGTTCTCATAAGGAGTGATACAACGTATCAATCTTTTGGATGTCGAGATAGGCTGGAGGATTTTCGAGTATTTTCCCCAAGTCCTCTTTGGCGCCGGAGTTGTCACCTACCTTTAATCGCATGAAGGCTCTGTTCAGTCGATCGTTTGCCGCACTGGGATCAATGGACAGAATAAGATCAAAATAAGGAAGTGCCTGTTCGGGGCGTTTGGAAAAACTAGTTAAGTTATTGAGTAGCCTGAGAATAATGGCCTGTGTTGTTGCAGGTTGAAGCTGATTTTTTTCAACTTCACGGCCGATGGTACGTGCGATGAACTTTTCCATAGCCTCCGCATCGAGAAGTTTGCCACCCGCGTAGAGATCAATAAACGTGGTGGTTTCCTTTCCTTCTGGGAGCTTGTCATTATATGCCACCATGAATCGACCGGGTAAGGAAACACCATAGAAAGCATTCAGACCAAGACGACGCGCTAAATCAAGATAGACGATGGAGAGCGTGATGGGGATACCTTCTCGATCATCAAGCACTTCGTTAAGATAACTGTTCGAAAACTCATCCATGGCATCGCTCCGGGTTCCGTGGAATCCATTCTCAGAAAAAAGATAGGCGAGGAGCCTTTCGGCTGCTTTAGCGGAAGAGTTACTAATAATGGCGGGGTCTTCTTTGAGCTCATCAGCCATGCGATCAACAGATTGAAGATAAGCTTCTGTATCGAGTTCAGGGTTGTCATGCTTTGACACCAGAAGAGCCGCCTTCAAAAGCCCAACATTTTTTTCAGCTCCCTGAAGCAACTGCACCAACTCCTTTGTGACAGTTTTACGATGAACTTCATTCTGAAGTTTTCGTAGGGAGGCAGCCTGCTCATCAAGAATCTTGGCGCGTTGTTCAAGAAGATGCCGTGCGGCAACAGGTTCTGCGATCAATTTTTGCATGGTGGCATCTTTTTCTGAAGGCTTCGCAAGGAAGTGATTCAACTCTGCTTCAAGTTCGGCAGCCAGTTGTTCGGATATCTTTGCCTGGCTTAAGGACGATCCCATTCGAAAATTTTTGAAGTCCGCCTTGGTTTGACGGAACTTGCACAAACCAATGCGTGAGTCTCTCAGCACGGAGTCCTGTTGCTCAATGACCAGTTCGTCATTGACGAAGCATTGAATTTTATCGGCATCCACCCGCACCCGGAGCGTATTCCAGTCGCCCTGACGGTAGGCAGCACTTGGAAGGTCGGCGAGAATGGTCCATGAGAAGATATCAGGTCCATTAAACCGAGTGAGCCGAAGTTTCCCCCCGCTCGGATAAAACCCGTAGTGCCGATCGTTGCCATCCGCACAAAAGGTGAGACCTGCAGCGCCTGCTTCATCGTTCAACTTCACTTGCACGCTGGCTTCGAACGGGGAAGCGGGGGTGTTTTGTTTATGCAGACAGAGGGCACGCCCACCGAAGCCTTCTCCTAATTCTTCCGCATGAATCACGCCCATGTGCTGGGTCCAACGTGCTCCCATCAGCGGTTCCCATGTTTTCGAATCAAGGCGTCCGATGGTAAGCCAGCGTGACATGGGCACGGGATTGGGTTTTTCCAGGAGAAGCTTGAGCTCATTGACGGGATGGGCAAAACCGAGATTGTTGGTAACGGCACTTTTTAAGGTAATGATCCCTTGAACATTTCCCTCCATGTCGATGAGAGGGCCGCCACTGTTTCCCTCTTCAATAGGAATGGCGATCTGAATCATCGTGGTATCCTCAACCTCCCGCATGGCAGAAATGATTCCTTCCACGACACTGAACTTCAGTCCTTGTGGATTGCCAATCACCATGATGGCCTGCCCCTGTTTGATCTTGTCGGAATCACCCAGTGCCAGCGGCTTGAGATCGTGCTTGTCGATTTTCACCACCGCAAGATCAAGTGAGGAATCTGTGGCATGAATCTCGGTGACATCGTGAAGAGAACCATCATGCAATTGCACCTGTATGCGGCGGGAGTTGCCGATCACGTGCATATTGGTGGCGATGAGGCCGTCTTTGCTGACGACAAACCCTGTGCCGAGAGCCTCTTGTTCACCTCCGCGTCCGATCTGAGTGACGGTGACGATAGAGGGACGAGCTGCCGCTGTCAGCTCGGGCACGGTCTTCTTTGATTCTGGTGCAACGGTCTTGGGTTTGGGCTTGGCCATGGCAAGTCCACATGCTGCAAACCAGAGGGTGGGGAGAAGGAGGGACCTCATGAGATTAGGTGTAGCAATGTTTAAGCTAAGGGGACACAGAATTGTTTCCAGTAGTCTTGAATAAATACGTTCTTTAATGGGATAAACCTACGGAATCTTAATGGCGACGCCTGCGCCCCAGAGTAGAAGCGACGCCCTCGTCGCTTGGGGGCTTTGTAGGGAGAGCGTGCCTCTAGGCATGCTCAGCTGTGGCAACGCTCCAGCACACTTGGAAGTGCGCTCTCCGTATCCCTCCTAAAGCGGCTTTAGCATGATACTGAGCCTTTATGGCTAAACTCTTGAGAGGCGAATATACGGATGCACTCTATCGTGCGATCAAGAGCATTGAGGTTTTACGCCAAGCTGCTAAGTGGTAGGAATACCCACATGAGAGCTCCCAAAAATGTTTCATTGCGCGGACCGACTCCTTTTAGATCCCCTTAGATCCCAAATGAATACCTTACAGAAATACGTTTTAAGAATATTAGCCGCTTTGCTTCTTGTTTTTGGCGAAGCACAGGCGGCTAAGGTTGAAGTAACTCTCAAAATTGCGGTTGATACAAATGTTCCTGCCGAGTTCTCAAGCACAATTGGAATTTGGGTGCGCCCTTTAAAACCCAAAGATACAGGCACTGATGCGATCTTCCCAGGCACCGTGGCCTCATCGAATATTGACGGGATGCGAGTGATTTCTGCCTCGTTTACAGAAGTTGCAAAAGGAGCCTATTCTTTAGAAATTAGTGACAATACTATGTTTGCAGCAGAATTTACATACTGGAAACAAGCTCTGAACGTCGATGAAAATTTTGGAATTATTTCCATCAATATTACATTGTTGTTACGCAAGCGATCATTGAAATTTGAACCATCCCGGCCACTCATAAATATGATACGAGAGCACGATGGAACAGTGTATCTGCATTTGAACCGCTGGCACCAAATAGGGAAAGAACTAGGGCAGAGCAAATTTGTTATCCCGTTGAATCCAAAAGC
>VFKY01000373.1 GCA_009885275.1 Verrucomicrobiota bacterium
GATGATTGAGGATCAAATATCAGGCGATGTGATTCGAACGTTTGATCGTGGCAGACCCACTCAAAGCGGCGCTCTTACGCGCCGCACTCCGAAGACGCTTCGCGACAAGGCTGATATTATCAGCCTTTGAACTCATTTCCAACTTCGCACATTATCCTTCCACGTGCTGGAATTACCATCAGGACCAGCAGAGAACACAATGACTGTCGTGCCGAGCATTTCACCGGGATGTTCCGGATCGGGAACTTTCCCATCCCCGTCGAAATCAAGAAGAATGGCATAAGGCTCTCCCCATGGATCCACCAAAATGCGCTTGCCATCTTTTTCGAGCAAGCCGTTCACATCCTTGCGCGCAGGAGGAGAATCAAGGAACTTAATCTTGCGAGGATTGATGTCGCTGTCCTCTGCCAGCAATGCATTCAGTATGGGTCCGCTGGAAGTGAAGGTTGTTGGTTCTGGAACAGCCAGATCTTTGGGCAGTGGATACCGATTGTATTCCGTCTGGTAGCCTTTGATCGCAATACTAAGACCTTGAGAAGCGGCACGTGCTTGCAACATCCTAGCTTTATACATCACGGCATTGCCGGCCGGAACAGCCAACGCAGCGAGAACCGCAATGATGCATATCGGAACAAGGATAACCGCGACGATTACACTTATGATGCAACCCGTGCTAAGCCCACTTTTGGCAGATGTGATAGGTGGAAGTGTTGGCGGAAGCGTAGGTTGGTCCATGGGATCATAAAACCAGATTGCTCGCTCATATGGCAAGCTCAATTTTCTTCTTCTTCGGCAGGGACACTCCGCGTTCCTACCATCTCACCATTCCAGCTTCAACCCATCATAAGCAATCCTAACATCCGGCGGCAATGTCTTCTCATCGCGTTCATGCAGGATTTCACACTGGATATGTGTGAACCATGTTTGACGGGGAGCCACGGCTTCACGAAACTCCAGCGCCTCAGTAAAATTCATATGGGTCGTATGCGGTGTATGCCGGAGGGCGTCGACAATCAAGGTGTCCACCCCGCGCATGAGTTCCACGGTGCCGGGCAGCGCCTCTTTCATGTCGCTGAGATAGGCGCACAGTTTTTTGCCATGGCGTTGAAACAGCCAACCCACGGTCTCGACCTTGCCATGCTGAACAGGGAGCGGAATGATCTCGGTTTCTCCGAGCTTGAAGGGCCCGAGCACCGGATACGACACGGGCTTGAGATAGCCGCGGTAGCGATTCGTGCCGTTGAAGGAAAAGGAAAACATCGTCTCCAGCACCGTCAGACAGGTCGGCAAGGCATAGATAGGCATCACCGCTTCTTCAGGGATGGTGAAGCGGCGCAGGTCATCGAAACCCGTGACGTGATCCATATGGGGATGGGTGTAGACGGCAGCATCGATCTTCCTGATGTTCTCCCGCAGGCACTGGGTGCGGAAGTCTGGTCCAGTATCGACGACAAAGGCGCATTCGGGGGTTTCGACATAAATGGACGAGCGCAGGCGCTTGTCGCGCGGATCGGTGCTGCGGCAGGTTTCACAGTCACAGCCGATCATGGGCACCCCGACCGAAGTGCCGGTGCCTAAAAATGTGATCTGCAATTCGCTCATCGTTCGTTGCAAAGTAGAAGCCGCTTCTCCATAGTCAAACCATCCCGCTATGCTCTCCCTCCTGAAAATCCAAAACCTCGCCCTCGTCGAAGATCTCGCTTGGGAACTCGGCGACGGCCTCGTCGGAGTGACAGGCGAGACCGGTGCTGGCAAATCAATTATCGTGGGCGCCCTAAAACTGATTCTCGGTGAACGCGCTGATCGCGGCCTCATCCGCACGGGCACGGAATCCTGCTCTGTGGAGGCCGTCTTTGATTTAAAACAAACCGCAGCCGTGGATGCCATCATCACCGAGGCAGGGCTCGATCCGCTTGATGGAGAATCCCTCATCATCCGTCGCGTTATCGGTGCCACCAGCAACAAGCAATTTGTCAACGGCTCCCCCGTTACTTCGGTGATGCTCAAGCAACTGGGCGAGCATCTCGTGGACTTGCACGGACCGCATGATCATCAATCGCTCAACTCGAAAGATCGTCAGCTTGAGATGCTCGATGCCTTTGCCGGAGCTGAAGAATTGGTAAAGCAATACCGTGCAGCCTACACGGAATGGCGGACCGCCGCCAACGAGTATGAAGCACTCGCAAATGCCGAGAAAGCCACCGAACAGGAAATGGACATGCTTCGTTTTCAGATCAAGGACATTGCCAGCGCCCAGCTCCGAGAAGGTGAAGAAGAGGAAGTAGAATCGCGTCATCGCATCGCGGCCAACGGTGCGCGACTGGTGGAATTGAGTGGTGAAATCGCCGACCGACTCAGTGAAGGTGACGGCAGCGTGCTTTCAACCCTGCGGGACATTGCACGAATGATTCATGAGCTTGAGAAATACGATCCCAAACTCACCGAAACCTTTCAAGGCTTTGCCTCAGCACACATTGAGCTTCAGGAAATGGAAAGCTCGGTCCGTGATTATGTGGAGGAAATTGAAATACAACCCGATGAACTGGCGCGACTCGAAGAGCGTATTCACATCATCCAGACTCTAAAACGCAAGTATGGCGGTACCGTCGAATCCATTATTGCCTTTAAAGATAAAGCGGAGCACAAGCTCTCGTCGATGGAGAATCGCAGTGAAGTGCTCGCAAAGCTTTCGGAACTCATGACGCAATCGCGCAAGCTTCTCGACAAACTTGGCAAACAACTTTCTGCGCAACGTAAAGAAGCCGCCCCGAAGCTCGCCAAAGACATCAGCAGTCATCTTGCTGACCTCGGTTTTAAACGGGCGGTGTTTGAAGTGCAACTCACAGATCGCGATGAGCCAGCCCGCGATGGTTTGATCGAGACCGATTTCCTCTTTGCACCGAACCCCGGTGAGCCCCTCAAGCCCCTGCGTCTCACCGCATCCTCTGGTGAAATGTCCCGTGTTTTGCTCGCCGTGAAAAGTGCGCTGGCAACTCAAGACGCCATTCCCCTAATGGTATTCGATGAAATCGACGCCAATGTCGGCGGCACCATCGCGGAAGCGGTTGGGCACAAGATGGCCACGCTCGCCGAGCAACATCAAGTCATCGCGATCACCCACATGCCGCAACTCGCTTCGCTTGCGCAAAGCCACTTTGTCGTGACCAAGGAATTCGATGAACATCGCACCCGTTCCACCCTGCATGAAGTCAAAGGACCGGAACGCATCGAAGAACTCGCCCGTATGCTTGGCGGCAAGATCGAGAGCGCCAGAGCCCATGCCGAAAGCATGCTGAACAGCGCTAAGTAAGCGGCATCCCGCTCGCCTTTAACACTGTCTCCTGAACTGCAAGATCGTGTTTCGAGGTAAACTCCCAAGTGATTTCACCACGAATGGCTTTGGCAAAGTCCAGCCAATCGGCGGCATAACGTGGGGCTTTTTCGAAAATGACCTCCTGCGCTCCTTTGCGATACTTGTCGCGTGGCTGATCTAGCGTAAGCCGCATTGCTGCGGGTTCCAGTGGTCGAATTTCTATAGTGCCTTTAGTGCCGCAAACCACGAACTGTCTTCGCGCTCCGCCCTCCACTTCGACCATCGCACTGCGGACGGTGACCGTCGCCTTGGGATAATCGAGCACAGCGGTCATGTTGTCGGCATACCCATCATCACGACTGCGAAGTATATGCGGCGTCACCACGTCCGGTTTACCAAGAGTTCGCACCACCGAGTCCATGAGATGACAGCCAAGTTCAAACATGGAACCTCCTGTATAGCGCAGCATGGGCTTGCGCTCTGCATCACCGAGCAGCTTGCTCATCTCAGCGTGAATGCTGAACACCTCCCCAAGCCAGCCTTCTCGCACTGCACGCATGAGAAACTGGAAGGCAGGATTATAGCGGAACATGTATCCCATCTTTACGAGTCGTTGTTTGCTCGATGCTGTGTCAAGAATCCGCTGAAACTGCGGCAACGACTCGCCGGCAGGTTTATCGAGATGAAGATGCAATCCCGCAAGGACAACTTTCTCAGCGGTGTCGAGCAGACTGCCAACTTCGGTTTCCACGCTCACGGCTTGCAGACCCTTGGTGTTGAAGAGTTGCTCCTCGGTCAACCATGGCAGGCCAGCGAAGTCCGCTGATTGTTCTACCTTCTTTCTCTGTACTTCATCAGGCTCCACCACGCCCATCACCTCAAAGTCTGGACACTGTCGCAAAGCTCCCAACTGTCCTCCCGCATGGGCATGCTTCGTGCCGATCTGGCCGATCTTAATGCGAGGGTTTTCCGCGGCGGAAAACAGGGAGTTAGCGCCCACACTGAGGGCGATGGTTTGAAAGGTGCGACGATTCATCCGCACATCATCCGCCATGAAGCGGTCGCGTGGCAAGATATTGCTGCACACTCTTTGCCAAGGCTGCACCCACAGCTTTATACCCCTCCACTGTGCTTCCTTCTGTGTTCCATGGAGTTTCCAAACAAGCGGCTACCGTGTGTGGATTCGCATTCATGCTTACCCAAGCATCACTGATTTGCCTCCATAGGGGATGATAATTTGCCCCTGTCTGCTTCGGCTTATCGAGCATAGGAAAGACTTTCCCAATCGTGGTTGTGGCAAGAGCAATAAATTGCGTTCGCTTTGCCAGCATGGACTCATTCACCAGCTCAGCAGGGAGCGTATAAAAAAATGCCTTCTTGTCCCCCGGTGCCGGATTATGTAAATCAAGGAAGATGTCCATGCGATCCTCCTTGGTGAATTCCCGAAGATACGTTTGCGCAGCAGCAACCTCATTCCAGTTTGGTTTCTCCATCCAATCGCGATTATAATCATGAGGCTGGGCCTCTTTTCCCCCGTTGCCAGTCGCGGTGTTATCCACATCCATGATGGGCACGATGTAAATTTCGGCGTTCTGCCTGAGCCACACCGCTTCGGGTTCACTGCCAAGAAGCCATTCAGCGAAGCCTTGGCAAACCCAGCTTGATCCCGCCTCCCACGCATGTTGCCGTGCCTGCACCCAAACCCCGAAGCGCCTCGCCTCCACCCGATCCCCCTCACACACCCGCAGCATGGGAACATTCCGTCCCTCTCGTGATTTACCCAATTCCATCTCCTGTGCCGAAGCCGTTTTAGAGGCCTGATCATGGACAAATGATGCCGCATGAGAAGGCGTATAAGATGGCCCCCAAGCAACCAACAGCGATGGTGAATCCGCCTTGATGGTATAAATCATGCGTCCATCCAGTTTGTGCCCCAGTTCTGCCTGTTGCCAGGTTTTGCCGTCCTTTGAAAATACCGCTCTATCTGGCATAGCCCACTCCCCAGAAAGTGGCTTATTTGATGGCGAACCATTAGCCTGAGGCATGGGCAAATCTGACGCTTGTAGCTCCAGTGTCAGTAATTTTCCTGCTTCTAATCCCTTCACGCGGAAGCTCCACCAACATGGCCAGCCACGCTTAGGATCACCACCGGGCATAAATCGAATCGTCTGCGTGCTTGTATCTGTTTGCACGACACGCACCGACGCGCCCTCGAAGTCCGTCTCCACCTCTAGTGCAAAGGCCTGACAAACAAAACCGAGACAGACAGCGACACGAAACATCAACATGAACTCCACGCTATCTGAGCCCGTATCTAAGACAAGCATGCAAGTGATGATTCTCCGATAATAGCCGTATGCTTGTAATTTTCCGCTTTAAAAAATACCTTGATGATGGTTGTGTAATAAGAAGATAATCACTTGATGCTGAGGCTATTTTTACGGGATCAATGGTTTGACCACTTGATTTCTTTCGATCTGCTCATATTATCTCGTCCGCAATTTCATGATCATGTCTTCTCATTTGTGGACGAAGTTCCTACCTGTTTCCATCTCTGCCGCCATCTTTGCGAGTATGATATTGTGTGCCCCTCAGCTGGACGCGCAGCAGGCTACTGATTCTAATCTGGAAGTCTTCGGCAAGGTCTATAAATGCAAATCCGGACCATGGGGTGATCTTCAATATTATTACATCTATCTGGAAGCTCCGGAACGACTCATGGAGAATTTTCCCATGCCTAATACCATCACAAAATGGACTTTCCCTGGTACAACGGTAGTTAATTTAAAAAGTCTCTTTAACAAAGCCGAACTGAGTCAGGCGTTACAGGACTATCTGCTGGACCCCAAGCACATGGTCAATCAGGAGGGCGCAATCACCGTATTTCCTCCCTTACCAGACCTTACCGCGATGACATCTAAACAGCGCACCGTCATCTACAAAGAACTTGCCAAGTCCGATCTCAACGAATTTCACAGCAATCCTGTGCTCATCACCAGTGGCAGTGTTGACCAATGGTTGGGCGGATCCCGCCTGAATATGGAACTCATCGAGATCATCCGTAAGTTTACCTACATACGTGGCAACGTGTTGGCGTTTAGCGATCTCTCTGCCGTACTCAACTATGTGCGATCAGATGCAGAAGCACGAGATTTTTTCAAGACCATGACACGCACCCGTTCACTCATCTTGCGAATGGAGTTGAAAAAAACATCCGACATCAAAATGATCACTAGATATTGGGCAGGACAGAACAGAAACAAGGACATCGAACCCATCCTAACATCAAGCCTTGAAACAGAAGGCATTGAAAAAATGGATGTCATCCACTTACTCCCGTCGCTTGCCCGTCGCTTTATCTTTTGTTATCCACCCACGGAGCTGGCCATCATGGGGCGCATGCCGGACTGTCACTGGACATCCCTTAATTTCTTCAATTACAAGCCCAAGGAGTATTATTTGGACACCAGACTGGCCACTACTCACGTCCTCGAAAATTATGTCAAAGTCGACCCCCCCTACCATTTCGGTGACGTGTTGATGTTCCTCACATCCGAGGGAAACGCCATCCATTCGTGCAATTATATCGCTGATGATATCGTCTACACCAAGAACGGGGAGAACATGGTTTCTCCATGGGTCTTGATGAAAATCTCGGATGTGCTCCGCATTTACTCCAATGAAAGTAAAACAGCAATTCAGGGGTTTCGTCTCAATGGTTCGTCAACGTAAGATGAGCTTCTGCCATCATCTTTGATGACTTGAAGCGTAATTCCTTGTATCTTACGCGCATGTCGGTCTTCCATCAGAGCTTCGGGGGCAAATCTTTTCTCCTTTTCGCTTCTGCACATCAAATGCAGAAGCGACTAGGCACGCCGACTTTGTTGCTGATGATTTGGCTTATCTTCGGTACCGTCATGAGGGCTGCGGAGCCACCACCCTGGTCGGATAAGGACTCCCGCTTAGCGACAGAATATCTAAACTTGTTGGTAGAAAAACCTGAATATGGTCGCGTTCTCGACTTGCTCTGGGAGCTCTATGACAAACATCAATCCACTGCCTTCCTACTGGATAACATTGCTCAGCAAGCCAAATCCCAGCCTCATACCAGCGTCATACTGGTACAGGCGCATCTCTTGCGCAAAGCCTCTAAACTCGATGAAGCCTCTGCGCTTTATGCGGAAGTGCTTATAAAAGATGCGCAGAATATCATCGCTCTTCGGGCTCGTGCAGACCTCGCTCAAGAAAGTGGTGACCACTCTACTGCCCTCGGATTTATTCGCAAACTCACGGACACCTTTCCCTCTGACGACCCTCAGCGTGCACCCTTATTACTCGAACAAGGCAAGCTCGCCTCAGCACTCAGCCAGATGGATGAAGCTGCCAAGGCATGGGAGCAGGCCATAAAACTACAGCCAGACAATGCCGCGCTTTCGCGCGAGGTCGCCCAACTACTGCTCAGTTCTGGTTTTCTAGACAAAGCGCTGGCTCTATTCAAACAACTCACAACCGTCGCAGATCCGGAGAAAAAGCTAGACGCGTTCTACGATCTCTCTCGTCTGGAAGAACAAGCTGATCACTTTCCCGCAGCGGCAGATGCTTTGCGTCAGGGTCTGGAATTACTTCATTTCAAGGACTGGCGGTATACCCAATTTTTTCAACGTCAGGTCCGATTGCATGAGCGATTCGGACAGCTCGATACAATGAAAGCGGATTTACTTAAATTTGCGAATGCTGAACCCCCACAAGAGAAAGCACTCGCTGATATATCACACTTTGCCGAACTAACTGTTGATGCCGAGGATCAAATAAAGTGGCTTCGAGCGCTCGCTAAACACTTCCCCAACATTCCTGATTATCGCTGGCAGCTTGTGACCGCTCTGCTCGATCACGAAGGCTGGCAGGAAGCCGCGCAACTGGTGGATGCTCAATTAAAAAATGATGGCACCGACCTATGTGCTCTTGTCCTATTGCGTTGTCAGGTTCATCTTCACGCAGGAGAACAGGACAAGGCCGTAGCACTCTTACAAAAAATACTGGCTACTCAGGGAAACAATGCAGATGTCGAAAAGCAAACACTTGCATTTGCACGAGAAAAATCTCTGGATGCCATTGTTGAAATCATTCTTCAATCTCGCATTAATCGAGAGCCCGACAAGGCGGAAGCCGTCTTTGAACTTGCCACTCATTTTATGAAACGTCAGCGCACTAGCGATGCTGAAAAAATTCTCGAGGCGTACATAAACTCAGCCAGTCTTCGCAAGGATGATCTACAACACCGTTTGTATGAAGTTGCCTCGTTCTTTTCTTCATCACAAAATAAGGAAGCCGCAGAAAAGTCCGCTCGGCGGGCGGTTAATAATAAATCGGATCGCGCATCATTGATGCAACTTGCAGATGTGCTGGCGCAAAATGGCGACATAACTCAAGCAGTTCCACTTTTAGAAAAAGCTTGGGGTCTTAGTGAATCTCAGGAGAAGAGCATCGAAGTGGACGAAATACTTTTTTCGCTCCTCGCGGGAGAGCAAATTCAAAAGAACAAGGCTCCACTACAGATTAGTGAAGGGTTCAAGCTACCTGCCTTTTTCTCTGGCGAAGGGTTTGGTTCCGATACTCCCGAACCAAAGAAAAGCGGCCTCTCCGAAACCGTAATTACTTATGCAATGGTTCAGGCGATGCAATACAAGCTAAAACAACTGCCAGCGCCGTTACCACCATTTTCAAATTACCTTCCGTTGCCTGCCTGGGCCAATCAATGGTGTAGCGATTACTTTAATATCCTACCTTCGGCTCTTCCAAAACCGAATAACGCCCAAATTTTTCGCGCTGCCTGGTGGTGCTCGCGCACGGAACAACTCGATATTGCTTACGACATACTTCGTCGTCTTAGTTTTGATGACCAAGGTCAGCCCATTGCTACCTCTTTGGAGATCGAGAAACTGTGGCTCGAAATTTCATTAAGTGACAAAAATGTTTTGCTAACACTGCGCAAACTTCTTTTGCTAACCAAGCTTGATCCTGACAATCGCACCGCCTATCTACTACGATTGGCCGAAATTCAAGGCCAACGAGAAAACAAACGCGGACTAGACGAATCGATCCGTATTCTTGAAGCGCTCGTAAAAGAAGAGCCACAAAACGAAGCAGCGCTATCGGCTTTGGCTGAGTTCTATCTCGCAGATCGAAATCGTGATAAAGCTCTTCGTTTATGGGAAACTGCTACCCGTGAATCCAAAGGAAAAAATGCCGCCTTGCTCGAACGCTATGCGGAAATACTAATCAACCAACAAAACTTCAAAGACTTCATCGCCACACAAATGCGTCTCCTTGAGGTAGAAACCGATGTGAAGCAGCGCCGCGAAATTTTTCAGCGCGCTATGGAACGCCTGCTTTGGACAGGTGCCGCACTCAGTCAACTACCTGAGGAGGAATCACTCAAGCGTCTTAACCTAATGCTTACAGCTCTTCAGGAGCGTTCGCGCTACGCCCCCTTTGAAGGATTTTGGAACGAAGCCCTTGCGACGGTTTATGACAAAATGGGCGACTCAGCCAAGGCATTTTCTGCCATGAAACAGGCCTACTACACCGCGCCTGATACGCCTTTCTCACTCGATCAGCTTCGCGCTGCGGCCATGCGTGTTGGGGATCTGAAAAACGCTATCTATTTCCAAAAGCAAATTGCTGCCGCTGCTGCGGTCAAAGATCAGGCGGGAGAATGGCGCGAACTGGTAAAGCTATTGGAGCAGGACTTCCGCATGATGGAAGCAGACCAGGCTAGACGGCGATTAGAAACACGATTCGCTCAAGATCCATCGGCGCTGGATGAGTTGGCAACTTACTACAGTGAAACAGGGCAAGATGATGCGGCAAGTCGTGTCTATGAACAAATTATGAAAGTACAGGCTTGGGACTCTCGCAATTTATTACGACTTGCGTTGCAACAAAAGCTGCTGGGACAAAACCAGTCCATGGAAGCGACGCTGCTCAAATTATTGGCCAATACTCAACCCACTGTAACGCCTGAAAATATATCGATAGAAAAACTTCCCTGGCCTTTACTTGGTGAGAACAAGGACAACGTCTCTTCTTTATTATTTACGCTTGATAACGCACCTGGCTTAGAACAAGCAGAGCGAGATCAGTTGCGAATTTTTTTGAGCCTGCCACGTGGAGAATTCACAGAGCTGCCTGATGATGCTCCAAATTTGCGACTCCGCGCGATTCAAGAACTAGCCAAATTGCCATGGGTCGGAAAGCTATCAGCACTCAAGGGACTCTCTGAAATGGAGCGTGCTTGGTTACTCTATCACAGTGATTCTAACCGTGAGTTTCGAGACTTTCTTGACAAAAAACTTTACAAAGCAGACACGCTTGAAGCGCAATTTGTTTATGTCTTGCTCAGCATTAAGTCTCACGGCATGGCTGATCTTATCGCATGGGCGCGTTTACCAAATTTAAATGAAGTGAGGCTTAAGCAACGACGAGGACTTATTCAATCAGCGACAACAATACTCTCAGAAGATGCCTCCTTTGAATTTAGAAAAGACGATCTTATGGCACTTGGTAATGCCCAACTTTTAAGCAATGTCGAACTCATCGATATCGCTCGTAAATTTGAAGCACGGCAGCGCTTTGAGTTAGCGTTTGCCTTAACCATCGAAGCACAGCGTAATGCGCCTACGCTCAAGGCCGACTACGCTGTTTTTCTAGCAAGACTGGCGGAAGCAATGGGGCGTGACGACATCGAAAAAATCTATTTAAAACAAGTTTGGGAGAAACCATTGGAAGCTGGGAAACCAGAGGCTTTTGACCCCTTTGTACAAAGCTTCTCTAAACTCTTGCGACTTTCCAACGACGCCGATGAAAAGGAGTCCTTGTTTAGAGAAAGTTGGAATCGTTTGAAAATGCTTCCTCCATCCGGTCAAGGTTTTTTACGTGAAGCGCGTATTCTTGGGATCGCCGGCGCCGAACAATCCAGCAGCAACAAATTCTCTCAATATCTTGGCAATGAATTCTTAACTGCCCGCGCCTTTGTGGAACCGATCATGGGACGACTCCCGCCGGGAACACAGCTCGGTCCACGCATTGACGAATTAACCCATCTCAGCGGCTATTGGGATGATGCACTGGGCTGGGGTGACCTCATCAAACGTGATGGACTTGCTCTCCCATTGATAGCAGCAGAGATGAATCTGGATCAGCGCTTCGGCGGCATTCCGCTTGGGCCTAGATCCAATCCCGACTTTAACTCATGGCGCACTCAGACAATGTTACGACAAATGCGCTTTAGTAATTACCCTGCGCGCTTGCGACTGTTACAAAAATTCCTTGAGGTTGACGATCAGGTGGAAACGCTCCTGGAATTGGGTGGTATTATAGAGTCCATGGGATTCTCCCGTGAATGTATCGAGATTTACCGTCGTTTGCCAGAACGCGCGCCTTCTAATGTTGAGTACTGTGAACAATTTCTTCGGAATTGCGAGAACGCTTGGGAGTGCGGAATTGCTATTCCATTTATTGAGAAGCTATTGATTGCTGAGCCTCAGTTCAAACCGCAAAATTTGGCAGAAGCATTGTTGGAAGAAAAACATGCTAAGTTCCTCGCCCGTCTTCATAATATTGAGCGCCTTCGCTCTCTAAGTTTTCGAGGTCTCGCCAGCATTAAACCCCTGTCTGGGCGCATGCCTGCGGAAGCTCCTTATCTAAAGGAACTCGCGTTCCTACTTGAGCGAACCAATGACATGCCTGGGGCATTGGCGGCATGGGAGGAACTTCATTCTATCTGGCCTCAGGATACGGAAGCTAACCTGCATCGTGCACAGATACTCAACACACAAGGTAACAAAGTGCGGGCCTTGGAATCATTACGTGAAATGGATATCACAAATCTCTGGAGTGAGCCCACGCGTACATCCCTTCTGCTCCGAGTAAAGCTTGCCACCGAAAGTGGTTTATGGGACGAGGTACGCGAGATCATGAGCCTCATCACTAGTGGAGCTCAATCATCCAAGTCTGCCCCTCTCCCACACACGGGTAGCATCATCGCCTTCAGCAGGGTACTTGCAGAGCATCAACGCATTACCGACGCTCAAAGCCTACTCTTGCGCGCCGAGCGATCCGCCAAAGACAAACCTGATCGTTTTCGATTGCAACTAGAGCAGCTCAAGCTTTCTGCTCTGGATCCATCATGGACGCCACAACGTGATACAGCCCGTGTTGCTTCCATGTTGCGCATGGATAGTCAGGACCGTGACGCGCTTCTAGAAATGGTACAATTCCTCAATCACGAAGCTGAAGGTACAAGATCCAAAGACTGGATCGCCACTCTACGCGCAGCTTCTCCTCTCAACGGCAACGTTGCACTCGCGCTCTGCTCTTTCGCCAAACAACTTAATGAAAGCGACACTACTTTACTGATGCAACCCTGGTTAAACATACATAATTCCAACCGTATCGCACAGCGCGTCTCGATAGAATCTCTTCTTGCCCAAGGAAAACCCCAATGGGCACGAATGATGGCGCAGGCGGGTCCTGGCAAATCTCTCACAGAAGATCCTCTCATGGTGCCCATACTGACGGCATTGAATGATACCACCGCTCTAGAAGAACTTTTCACTAATCTCGTGCGCATGAATTTCCCGGGCGGCGGCGATACCGTTATTTTTGCAGAAGCATTTTCGCAATCAAATCGAAACGATCTTGCTGAGGAACTCTATTCATTAGCCCTCACTCAAGTTCGCGCTACTGCCGTAACACATCCTACACTCGTGCAAAATTATGTCCGCTTTCTCATACGTCTTCACCGTTTTGAAGAAGCAGAAACACTATTGGTTCACGAACACATCGGGCTAAGCGAAGAGTTACCTAAACTTCTCACTGAACTCTATCGCGGATGGAACAAATTAGACCGTCTAGAAACGGAACTGGAGAAATTTCATCTCCCTGATGGCGTGTTGATTGAAACGTTGTTTCTTGCCAAATCGAAATCATGAACCCAATTTTAACAGTCTCTATTCTGATTTTAGTCCTGACTCTCTGCTCCTGCAATGCAACTAAAAGCACGCCTAAAAGAAGTGAAATAGGCATGACGCTGGAACAACGCACGTCATCCACTTACAAGGAACTCTTAAAAAATGATAATTCTAAACGTAGCTCTTTTGAGAAACAAGCAGGCATCGGTAAGAAGGACGCGGTAAAAACCAATGTTTACAAGACTCACGACTTTAACTCCGGTAAATCTTTTTCGAATGCCGACACTCAATTCAAAACGAGTAAATACAGTCAGGCCGGCAAAACTAGCAATGTCGCAGATAAAGCCTATGCAGAAGGGACGAAGGAAAGCGGCTTGGGTGACAATACCTTTCACACTAATCAAAGTCGTCTCGATGGGCAAACCCACAGCGATAGTACTAAGATGTCCCAATTTGGCAATGATACCATTCGCACAAACAGCAACCGTGAAGGAACCAAGGCTATGGAAAAGAATAATCGGCCGCTGATCAATGGAAAAACTACCGATGACTATTCTGAAGGTGATATCCGCAAGATTCTAAACAAAAACTGATTTCACCTGAATTGTCCTGATGAGATAAAATATCTCGTCACAACATTGCAAAGCCTTACCTGCATAGGGAATACAAATCCCTGTCATGAACGAATACCTCGCCCAATCCATTGAGTCTGCCCAGCGCACTTTAGATCATTTTGCAAAGGCCGGTTTTGAACCCGCTCAAATTATAGAACGACAACTCATGTGGTGCTGGAAGCGCGCCGTTGGACTCACCACAGAGAACATGCCCGGACCGTTGAGTTTGACCTACTTCGCCAAAGATTTATTTGAGAAGTATGGTGACTATCCCCTGCTCTCACATCAACTGCGCAGCATCGAAGCCCAGATGGCGGACTTGATGTTACTGAAGCGGGCCGCTTGAGTGGTCAACCTGCTGATCAACTCAAACCCTGTTAAAGTCATCTTGGACTGGTTCAATCATCTGAAGATACTGAGCTATTCCACCATTCGTTTTACAGACAAGGCCACAGCTCACTCCGATAGAACGGCTCGCGCAAAAGCCTGAATCTGAGCCGCAGCCAGCACACCGAGGCAGAGCGCCTTGGCGACCTCTGCATAGATGTAGGCTTGATGATGCCA
>VFKY01000191.1 GCA_009885275.1 Verrucomicrobiota bacterium
GCCATCCAAAGCTTCATGATCGGACTTGATTACGTGAAGCTGGAGAAAAAGTAATGCAGATTTTCAGAAATCGCAGGGAGATCGGGATTATCCATGCCCTCGTCGAAATCCCGGCCAACATCTTCCCGCATGATGTGACAATCATCATCTGCACCCTTGCCGCCCTCGTGCCCGCCTTCATTGCGGCCAGGACGGAACCAGCGGTTGCGTTGCGGGATTAGGAGGGCAAAGTATTCGCACGAGATCACATTCAAAAACCGATCAGTAATCAAGCGGGATTGGTGCGGTGATAGTCGCGGCAGCGTCGTGGAACTTGCTTGTTGTATGAATCGAAAAACAAGCTTGCCAAATTCCCATAGTCGTCACTAGAATCATGTTCCATGAAAAACAAATCTCTCTTTCGTCTAGCAAGCACCGTCCTAACCGCTGTTCTGATTTCTAGCCCTTTATTCGCCGCCGACAAATCGAAGGTGACACCACCCGTCGTGGGTGAGCCGATTGAACTTAAATTCAACGCGGTCAAAGGAGGCAAAGTGGATATCTCTACGCTCAAAGGAAAAGTGGTGCTCATCGACTTCTGGGCCACATGGTGCGGGCCTTGCGTGGCTGAAGTTCCGAACGTCGTCGCAACGTACAAGAAACTACATGACAAGGGTTTTGAGATCATCGGTATCTCGCTTGATCAGGACAAATCTGCACTAACTAAGTTCACCAAGGACAAAGAGATGACTTGGTTGCAATACTTTGATGGCAAAGGCTGGGATAATGAAATCTCCACCCGCTTTGGCATCCGCAGTGTGCCAGCGATGTGGTTGGTGGACAAGGAAGGCAAACTCGTAAGCACCAACGCGCGAGGCAATCTTGAAGCGCAAGTGGAAGCACTGCTCGCTAAATAACGTCAGGCGATACGGACCAAATTGCTTTTGCGTAACGCGCTCTAGCGTCGCGCTCAGAGTCAGAGCGGTTCGAGCGTCGCTTTACGAACCTCAAACGCGCCGCCTTCTGACTGGAGTCCGATGAAGCCGGAGCTAAGATTTGCCCCCGTGGCTTTGTTGACTTCCTTGCCATTGACCAAAATGGTGACGGTGTCCTTGTCGCAAAGAATGGTGAAGGTATTCCACTCGCCCGGAGGATTTTCCGCATCCGCGCCAACGCGAGCTATGCTATAGCCACGAACCTTGCCTTTTTTAGTTAACATGGGAACACCATCCTTCACGGTGGCGCCAGACCAGAAATAAAGGTCGCCTTGATTCTGATGCATGCCCTGACATTCGATACTCTTCGGCCAGACGGCATCGGGCAGTGTCATATGCGCCACGACGCCAGTATTGCCGGGACTGGTGAAGCGCCATTCAACGGTGAATTTGTATTGAGCGTAGCTTTTCTCTGTTCGCAGGAAACCTGCAGGTTCTCCCGTGCAAATGAGTAACCCGTCCTTCACAGACCATGTTTTGTCAGCAGGCGCGCCGTCTTTAAGGTAGGAAACCCAGCCTATGGTGTCCTTGCCATTGAAGAGCTCAACTTTAGCCGTAGGGATCGTCGGATCTTCAGCCGTGGCGACAGTGAAAGAACAGGCCGCGATGAGTAAGGCACACACAACGGAATTTCGCGGGGGTTTATTCATAAAATGAAACTGGCTTTTTCAGTGAGGCTAGCAAGAGAAAATGCGCGCAAAGTGCCTCTGATCCCTATTTCTCGAATACTCAGGGTGCGGGAGTCTTGGATTCAAGCGAAATACCGTTGCTTGATTTGGCGGAGCCAGGGTTCAGTGTAAATTCAACTGCGGCCTCGCTCACCTCTTTCTCAAAAAAATCCAACACCCGGTTAGCGCTGTTAGAGTACAAAGACTTGAGAAGCGCTCGTGTCCTGTCCTTGGTGTAACCACTTAGATCCATTTTGAAGTCTAGATTCTCTTTAGGTTCTTTCAGGTTCTTCATGCCTGCAGCGAACGCGATAGAGGAGTTCATTCTTTTCTGCAAATCAGGACTCTGCCCAAGTTGCTTGAGAAATTCGATAACCTTCTGTTTCACTTCAGGAACTTCGAGCAACTCTTGTGCGGTCATTTGCGAGTGCTTATCGAGAATATCCTCGACTTGCTTTTCCAACGCGACCTCCTTTGGCGAACTACTTTCCACAGTGGGCGTTATCAATTTCTCAAACTCAGCGACATCTGTTTCGGTTGATCCAGAATGCTGATTTTTACCAACCGGCTTTATCTCAGCTTCGGGTGCAGCCGAGGGCGCCGGCTTCCCACATGCCGCAAGCAGGACGAAAGCACACAGACAAATCAGGAGTGAGGATGGTAAGGATTTCATTTTGAAAGACGCTCTTATGAATCGGTCAAATACGGTGGGCATATGGAATACGGAGACAACTCTCATGATTATCAAGAGACTCACTCCTCCGTCCTTTTCTCAGGAATCACCACGCGGGCTTCCCGCACAAACAGGGCGTGCAATTTGTCCCAGAAGTCGCCGCCCAGCACAAAAAAGCTCGCCACAAAAATCACATCGGCGACAAGCTTCACCTGCCAGCGCCAGAATGACTGGTCCGGGAGCCACTCCGGCTTGAAGGCCATGATGTAAGCGGGAACAAGGGGCAGGAGAAACATGCCGAGTCCCACGGCATGTCGGATCGGACCGACATCACCAGCGGGCTTGATGCGTCCGAGATGAACTGACACTAGCGCTTTGAATCGCTCGTAATTTTCCTTACCCATGATGGCAGCGCCAATGAGCGTGCCAGTCTCGGGCGCGAAAAACAAAATGCTCCACAAGGCAGCTTTGAACGAGGCTGACCATGGCATCCAGGCGATCCAAGCGCTGGTGAAGAACAGCAGATTGCCGCCCACCGCAAAAGCGATGCCGAGTTTCAATCGTGAGTTGGCGCTCATGGGGTGTCTTTTATTTAGCCTAATATCGAGTGCTCGCCCAGTCCTTTGTCGCAAGTGTCGTTATCAGAAATTACAGAGTCTCACTTTTAATCTTGCCCTGCCGATGTCACTCAGGGTA
>VFKY01000048.1 GCA_009885275.1 Verrucomicrobiota bacterium
GGCCATGTTGCTATCATTGGTGATGACACCATTGCCTATGATGTCGCCACTCAATGTCACCGAGTTCACTCCAGCGACCCCACCACTGAATACGATGTTATGATTGTTCGTGGTATTCACTCCGCTCAGGGTCAGGAAATCCGAGCCGCCCATATTTACCGCTAGATCAGAGTGGAGGGTGATGGGCGCACTGATCGTGTTTGTCGGAGTGCCTGAGCCCGTGGTGTTGATCTGCGCGGCAGCAACTCCGTTGTCGAGTATGAGCGAAAATGCTTCCAGCGGCGAGGTGGAATTTGCCACCGTATAGCCTGAACTGTTGCCAGTGGCGCTGGCATCACCGATATTCAGAGTGCCAAGCGTGATGCCCTGACGCAGTCGCACGGTTTGTGCGCCAAGAATGTTGTTATTAAGATTCGCGATGTCGCCTGCTGCATTGGGGAAGCCATTCGTCCAATTCGATGTCGCCGCATTCCATTGGTAACTGGTTCCAGCCGCAGTGGGTGTCCAGGTATAAGTGGCGGCAACCGCATGAGAGATGGTGTAAAAAATCATTGCAGCACCTGTGAGTCGACAAAATCGCGCGATACGAGAAGGCAGAGTATTGATGGGGGCTTGCTTCATGCTGCGCTTAAAGCGCTCCCCTTATATTTCATTGTTATAACCATTGCGTCGCGCATGATGAATGACTATATACGATTGTCAACGCTTGGAATAAATAATAACGAATTATCAGAAAAAATGATTATCGTGTCGCTTAATGCGGCTTGAATATATAGATAGCGATAGATGAACCGATGAATGGCTCAATTGAGCTGTGCAAACCAAGAACCAAGCCGGAGGCTTGATAGCCATTAGCCGGAGGTCGAGCGAAGCGACACCTCCGGTAACTATGCGATACCCCCATGACTCCGGCAGGAGTCACAGCGAGGATTTATGGCCTTGTCGCTGGCATCCCTGCCGGGATGCATCCGTTTTTCAACTTTTCCCGGGGTGTCGCTTCGCTCGACCCCGGGCTAATAGCTGAGATGCCTCCGGCATCTGGGAACGCCATCTATCAGGCGAGAGAACGTGTTCTCATGCGCGATGCTATTATTAAAAAAAGCATGGGGCGTGGACTTTAGTCCGCAACCGATTCCAGTCTTCGGACTGTTGCGAAGCCACGTAGCGAACTCCACGCTCCATGCTTCTCCTCCTCAAAACCCCGGTGCACTGACGGTCGCGGCTTCCACTTCGGTGCGTTTTTTACGGAGAATGCCGTCGGCGATTTCCAGGATCATCTCCTCCAACAAAAGCCGGAGATGACTGCTGGGGCGATAGTCACTCGGGGCGATGTATTTCACGCGATCAGCATGGGCGGTGAGCTGATAGCACTTGCGAAAGCTGCTGCGTGTTTTGTCGTCTGGATTGTAAACCGCGATAGCATTGCCGCCGTAGCGACGCATCAGGGTAAAGCAGGGCACATCAGTAGGGCCGTCACCGACATAGATCATGTTTTGAAACGGTATCGGACGCATCTCCGGCGGCATGTGATCGTTCACATCTTCGTCGGGCTTTAACAGTCCTTTGTTGATACGAAAAATATACTGCGTCTTCGTGGTGTGTCCGATGATGCGTTTAGGGAAGTTAATCTTGCCCTGCTTATCCTCTGAGAACTCACAACCAAAGGTGGCTTTCACATGCGGACTCAAGGCGCTGCCATCGATCAATTCCTTCAACCCAGAGGAAATAATGTAATGCTCAAGACGAATGCCCGATGCCTGATGCTCGGGTTTTAATACATCGTTCAACTCTCCAAACATCTCCGGGAGTCCGGGATAAAATTTGAGTCCCGCGCCAAGTGCTCTCAATTCAGCATTGCTGGGGCGATCGGGATTGAGGTAGTCGAGAAGCGTCTTAAGATACGCCAGCTCATGGTCGAATCCCTGATCATCCACCAGTTCATGTGACTTTTTCCAGAACTGCTCAGCGTTGATGCCGTAGTGCGGAAACACGACCTCATCTGTCATGTAATTTGGACTGAGTGTCTGGTCGTAATCGTAAACGAGACCAATGATGGTTTGTGCAGCGGACATGAGAAAGTAATTATAGTAGCGACATCAGTGCGTCTTCAAGTCTGGGATGCTTGAAGATGTAGCCGTTGTCCTCTGCCACCTTCGGCATGACGCGCTGACTGTCGAGCACAATGGTGGAGAGATCACCTAGGATTAGCTTGAGTGCAAAAGCGGGCACCGGAATGAAAGTGGGCCGTTTTAGGTGACTCGCGAACAGTCGCGTCAGGTCGGCATTGGTCACCGGATGAGGTGCAGCAAGATTCACAGGACCACGATATGACTCATGCTCCAAGGCATGAAGGATGATGCCTACTTCGTCTTCGAGATGAATCCACGGCACAAACTGTTTGCCAGATCCAAGACGACTGCCGAGACAGAGTTTAAATATTTTTTTAAGCAATGGCCATGAACCACCGTCATTCCCCATCACCATTCCAGTACGAAGCAGAACCACACGTATTCCCATGGCTTCCGCACTCCTGGCGCGGTGCTCCCATTCCTCACAAACACTGGCTAAAAAATCTTTACCACGAGGAGAGGACTCCGTCAGTATGGCATCACCCCCATCGCCATAGGCTCCGGTGGCGGAAGCGCAAAGAAAAATCTTAGGCCGATCCTGACTCCCTTCCATCGCCTTAACAATGCGTTGCGTCAGATTTACCCTGCTATCGCGAATGCGAGCCTTCTTCTTTTGGGACCAATAGCCCATCACGCTCTCACCCGCGAGGTGCACCAATGCATCAAGCCCACTGGGGTCGAGAACTAAGTCCTTATCCAAATGAATGGGTCGAATAGAATTAACCCCTGGCAACGCTAGGTTTTTGCTTCTCGAAAAAGCCACAACCTCGTGTCCACGCTCCACGGCCGCCTTCGCCAAAGCTGAACCGATGAATCCTGTCGCTCCTGTAATCCCAATGCGCATATTAAAGATACGCTCTAAGAGAAGCATTAAGTGCCTGCAAAGCACTTTTCATCCTCCGAATAGTAGAGTGCCTATCTCAAACCTGAACGAGCTCAATACAAGGCTTGGGACAAGCCTTCTACTTTTTCGTGTCGGAAAAGTCATTTTTCGTTCGTGACATCATCACAGAGAGTGGTTAGGAAGAAACTTGTGATTTTAATTCTCTCCGCAGGCTTTGGCGATGGCCACAATACCGCAGCGCGCAATGTGATGCACGCGCTCAATCGGCTTGCGCCTGATACGGTCACTCGCATGGTGGACTTATTTGATGAAGCGCACCCCCACAGCGCTCCGGCAATGAAAGCGGGTTACCAAATGCTCATCACCCGCGCCCCGTCAGTCTGGGCCTGGATCTATGGTCAAACTGGAAAAATGCGATTTGATGCACCGTCGAGTTTCACCGCGTCATTGCTAACTTCACTTGAAGCTCTTCTGGAACAAACCAAACCCCAATTTATCGTCAGCACCTACCCGCTTTACGCCATCCTGCTTCAACAACTGCGTGACAAGGGGAAGAAGACGCCGCCCGTTTTCACGGTTATCACCGATTCCATCAGCATTCACCCGATGTGGCTGAATGCGCCTAGCGATGCCTATTTTGTGGCCGATGAAGCTTCCAAAAAAAGTGTGCTGGCCCTCGGCGCAAAAGATGAGCAAACTCATGTGACAGGGTTTCCAGTAAGCCTTGATTTTCTCAACGAACCCACCAGAGAAGATTGTTCTTCACCGCAGGGAAAAATACTCTACCTTCCCTCCACTAGCGTCAGTCATGTCACGCGCACATTGACAGCACTGCGTCCCTTGATCGCTTCCGGAGTAAATCTCACGTTGCCGGTCGGCAAGCATGCTTCGCGACTTTATCATCCAGTCACCAGACTTATCGACTCCCTGCCCGGTGCGAACATTGAAGTGATTGGCTGGACCAATCGCATTCCGCATTTGCTGCAAACACACGACTTTGTGATCTGTAAAGCGGGAGGCGCCATCCTCCACGAATCACTGGCTGCCTGCTGTCCGGCCATCATCGATTACGTCGTACCAGGTCAGGAAGAGGGCAATGCGGAACTGCTTACAAGTCATCATTGTGGTGTCACGACGCAAACGCCGGAGGAAACGGGAGCGCAAGCCGCTCGTCTGCTCTCCAACAACCGTGCCGCGGTAAAACAAATGAAGGAAAGCGCAAAGCCGCTAAGCGAGCCAAATGCCGCTATCAAAATCGCTGAGATTGCCATGGGAGCAGCAACCCTGTCCTCTTCCATTTAATGTCCGCACGCGCTTTCCTCTTCGACATCGGCAATGTATTGGTCCGCTTTGACTTCACTCCGGCCATTCAGCGATTCGCCAAACTGAGCAAGACCAGTGAGCTGGACATTAAGCAGTTTATTTCACCCTTCAAAGACGATCTCGAAAGCGGGAATATCAGTGATACCGATTTCATGGCGCAGAGCATGGAGCGCATTGGCTTTCGTGGCACCACCCAAGATTTTATCGACATATGGGGGGATATTTTTACAGAGAACGAACCGATGATTGCGCTCGTGAAAAGGCTGGCCGGCAAACATCCGCTCTATCTACTTTCCAATACCAGCGGGCTGCACAAGGCATGGTTGTTTGAGCACTTCGATGTCTTCCGCCTGTTCGATGGTGGTATCTACTCTCATGAGGCGCAGTGCATGAAGCCCCAGGAACCCATCTACCGTATGGCGCTAGAGCAATATCAACTCGATCCCGCCAACACATTTTACATTGATGACCTGTCGGACAATATCGTCACTGGCCAACGTCTCGGTCTTATTTGCCATCATTACTCACCCGACCAACACGATGCATTGGAAGTCGCCGTGCAGGAATGGCTGAGGTGAATAGTGTGAGGTGGGCACTCCGCCTTCCATCATTGATTAGCTCAATAAGGCGAGCGAAGCGCTCGCCCTACAAAAGCATACATTCTCTGCATGGAGAATGCTCTCTACACAGTCGGTGGCGCTGAATCAGGTGTCTTCTTCGCACTCAATTCTTCCATTAATTTCAGCCCCAGTAAGCTCGCGATTGGCCCACTGCTTGGGTCACCACCAGCACCGGTGATGAGAATATCAGGGATAATCTTGACCTTATCTCTGCCGATGGTTTCCGCGAGTTTGACACGGGTGAAGTTGTCGCCGCCCATGGCTGTCACTTGCAGTTCATAAGCTTCCGCGTTGGCTTTACCGATTGCAGCAATTTTAGCGGCTTCCGCAGCTCCCGTGCGCTCAATCCGATCTGCTTCTGCAAAAGCGGTTAATCGTGTGCGCTCAGCTTCCGCAGCAGCATTGAGCTTCACACTCATAGCATCACCCTCTGCTTTTTTTACGGCGGCATCGGCAAGACGTTGCGCGATTTCCACCCCTTGCTCAGCCGCCACAATTTGATGTTGAATATCGGCGATAGCGGTTTCCTTCTCAAGATCCTGTCTTGTCTCCTGCGCCATGCGTTGAGTTTCATAAGTAACCTTTTGCTCTTCCGCCAGCTTACGATCGGTGAGGGTTTTCATGAGTGAATCAGGAGGCACAATGTCACCGATGAGGGTATCAACCCCATGGACGTTGTATTGATCGAGCACAAAATTGATATGCTCGCGAGCGGAGACCTGGCGTTCTTTACGAGTACTCAGGAATGCGATGACATCCGAGTCCTGCGCACTGTTGCGGAAGTAGTTACCAATCGTCGGCTCAAGCACCTGACTGACCAGATTGTTCATGTTACCAAAACGGGCAATCACTTTACTGGCTTCATTCATGGGAATATGAATGATCTGAGAGACATCAAGGTTAAAGGGAAACCCATCCTTCGAGCGCACCGTGATGGTAGAAAGATGTTTGTCGAGTTGGTGCGATTCACTGCGCGCGTTCGCCCAGTTGAGCACAAGGTTAGTGGTGGGCACCAGTTCCACCCGAAGAATATAGGTATTGAGTGGGTACTTGCCGGGCCCGAGTGGCTCCGCCCAAACTCCCTTGGTGCCGCGTTTGACAATGTTGCCGTGCTTGAACTCCACACCACTGACATCGACACCCTCTTCGCCACAGTAACTGATGACTACCCCGACATTGCCGATGGCAATCTCTGTCATGGGAATTTCCTCAACATGGACAAACCAAGGATTCAAGAAATACGAACCTGCGAGGATGACATGGGGTTGCAATCCTCTGCTGCCCTCAGATGCAATGAAGGCATCGGCATCTTGGAAGTTGTTGTGCCCCTCAATGCGGTTACCGGCAATTTGTCCTTCAGGCAGAGGAAGTCCTTCCATCGTCGTCACAATGCCCACCATGTTCTCCTTAATCTGAGTCATCTTGGTCAACAGGACATCAAAAAGAAACGTGTTGATGCGATAGGTTCCCGGTGTGAGGAACGCAGCTTGACGCCCCTTTTGTCCGCCACCTCGCAGAAAGATTTCCGCATCCTGGAACATCTCGCAATCGACCCGGCGCGCGAGCACTGCGCCACGGGGTAATTCGCCGCCGTCCTTTGACATCAGCAGGCCAAGATGACCGTCAGGCACCACGGTCAGGGGTTGCAGACGAATCTCAAACTGCCAGATCCATCTCCAAAAGTAGATGCCGGGAGCTAGCGTTTGCGATTGAAATCCCGCCTCGCCGTTGAGCGCAATGATGCGACCGCTCGGTAATTCTTTATGATCGCCGAAGAGCACAAACTTCTTCGTGACCAGACCAATTTTATCCTCGGGAACGATAACAACTCCCAGCAGTTGGAAAAGAGGGCGGAAGAAGATGATGACAAAAAATAGGCCTATCAGGATTGCTATCCATGGATAGAGAGCTGGGAAAGCCGTGAGCGGATTATCTGACAAGGCAGCGATAAATGGCAAGGGTATCATAGGTGCAAATTCTAATCGTAATTTTCTATTTAGACAGGATTAACAATATTTTTTGCAGATTAACATGATGATTTCATAGGTCCCAATTCGAGGCCCAAGATCGGAACGCTTTTCTCTATCTTGTAAATCCAGTAAAGATCTTGTTATTCCTATCAAACGAAATTGAGCCTTTGCGCAGCCCTTCTCATGTGCTAGGGAGACGGCCACATGCTGCATCAACTTATTCACACATGGTTCTCTTGGGTACAAGACTGGGGCTACTGGGGCGTTATCCTCCTCATGGCCATGGAGAGCTCGATTTTTCCCGTCCCCAGTGAAGTGGTCATGCCACCTGCTGCTTTTCTTGCGGCCCAAGGCAAGATGAACATTTGGGGCGTCATCCTTGCGGGGACTTTCGGCTCCTGGTTGGGCTCCGCGATCACCTATGGCATCAGTCGCTGGCTGGGCAGACCGTTTGTTTTGAAGTTCGGCAAATACTTCTTCATCAAGCCGGATAAACTGGAACGCGCGGAAGTCTTCATGCAGCGTTATGAAGCGGGCGGCATCTTCTTTGCCCGTCTCCTCCCGGTGGTGCGCCACCTCATCTCCATTCCCGCCGGCATCGTACGGATGCCCTTCGGCAAGTTCAGCCTGATGACCACCATCGGATCCTTCATCTGGTGCAGCATTCTCTCGTGGTACGGGTGGAGCGTGTTCGAGCGCAATCCCAAGCTCATGGAGAACCCTGAGGAAATGATTCACGCCATTAAGGCCGAGTCACTTTGGATTGTCGGTGGGATAGCCTTGATCGGAATCCTTTACTTCCTCATGCTTAAGCTCACTGCGCCGAAGGTGAAGGCATAGCCATGGAGCGCGAATATGTCGTCAGACTATTCGCCGTTTTCCAGAGAAGCTAACTAACTGTGGGCGTGGCCTTGCATCGTCACGTCGTGCGGGACGCTCGACCTACAAAAGCGATGTGTCGATGGAAAACAAAGCGGCGGGGCCACCACTTCTACTTCGCATCTATCGCAGGCGCCTTTAACCAGTGCTCAAAGAACGCGTAAATCTGCGCATTGGATTCCTCGTTAGGATCATGTTTTTCGCGATTCGTCATCGCCACGCGTTCACTATATCCGAGTAATTTGTTCACTGCGATCGCGTGATTTAAGACCGTCCAACGCTCCGGATAATCTTCTGCTCCACCCGATACGAGAAAAGGGCGTGGTGCCATCA
>VFKY01000132.1 GCA_009885275.1 Verrucomicrobiota bacterium
ATGAACAAGCGCAGCAGATGGTGTCCTGCGAATGCGATGCCAAAACAAAATGCCTGCGCCGCATTGCATGGCCACTTGCCGCAGATCAGCCGCTCACAGCGCTGCCCTCGGAAAAGCAAATTTCGACGGTGAATCCTACAGAGATCCCGTTACTTTGTGTGGAAGCTTGCACCCACCTTGTTTCTGCGGCACGAGAAATTGCGAAGCAGAATTACGCGAAGAAGTAAGTAGAAGCGGCGCCCTCGCCGCTTGTTCGGAGCCGGAAATTTCAATCCTAATGAGTCAGTCCGTTTGCCACCTAAATCCCAAGCCCTTAATCTAAGGTAAGATGAGTGTTTACGTTGATCGTTCTGAAAATCCATTTTATGGCATGCTTATGTGTCATATGATGGCGGACACGCTTAGGGAGCTGCACGAGATGGCGGATAGGATCGGTATGCGTCGTGAATGGTACCAACCTAAAAGCACGCCGCATTATGATTTATGTGAAACGCGCCGTAAGATTGCTATTTTGCACGGTGCCATTGAGATTGATCGTCAGCGCACGGTTGAAATCATCCGCGAATGGCGAAAGAGAAGTGAGAGGGAGCTCTTATTGCAAAGAGTCGCTTTCAGTCGTGAATGAGTGTGATTAATAAGCGTCCATCAGCGCTCCAATTCATGGGATTACTCCCGGAGGATACTGCGGTGTTTAGGTAGTATTTTTGTCAGTTTTTTTGAGGATCATTCGTTCTTATTAAAATATGACTGAGGAACTATTTATCAAAACCTTGCTTGATTGAACTTGCTTCGATAAAGCGGATAAGGACAACGCCGTAACAACCTAACCCCATGTTCTATATCCGCATCTGGAGGGAAGCATGATCGGTTGCAATAAGGTTTTTTTTGGTTTGTAATGAAAAGTAATTTTCCCCCAGTAGTTTCTGTCAGCAAGAAGAGCTAGGATGCCCATCATGGACTCACAATCACCCAGTTTTCTTCTCGTGGATGGTCACAGTGTGATCCATGCCTGGGAAGATTTGCGCCGCTTGCATTTGAAGAGTGCGCAGAGGCATCTGGCGCGATTGGAATTACTCCGATGTCTGCGGACTTATCAGGACATGTCGGGGATTCGTGTCATCGTGGTTTTTGATGGAACGGGAGAGCAGCTCACCGATGAACGAGAGACTCAGGGGCTTCAAATATTTTACGCGGACGTTTCTCATACGGCAGACTCGGTCATTGAGCGCCTCGTCGCAAAATATGCCAATACATATGCGATGAGGGTTGCCACGGCAGATCGTATGGAATGGGAAACAGTTCGTGCTCTGGGTGCTGAGTGGATTTCTCCCAGTGATCTTAAGTTGGAGGTGGAGCGGGCAGAAAGCGACCTGCATCGTCGCCTCAAAAAATAGCCTTATTAGTCCTGAACAGAAAAGTGCTCCTATTGGGCACGCATTTTCACATTTCGAGTTTGTGAATCACGTTTCCATCACTTAGGGCGATTGGGCGACCGATGGAAGTCATGATTTCTTTGCTGGAATCTATACCCAGAAGGTGTTGCACAGTGGCGTGCAGATCTTCGACGTGGACAGGATCGGCTGGTGCCTCCTTCTCGCCAGTAGAATCGGTTTCCCCTATGACTCGTCCGCCCGCAAAGCCACCGCCGGCCACCAGCATACTGAACCCGCTTGGCCAGTGATCACGTCCTTCAAGCAAATTAATTTTTGGGGTGCGTCCAAATTCACCACCGCATAGGACGATGGTGTGATCGAGAAGCCCACGGCGTTTTAGATCGCGAATCAGTGAAGCATAGGCAGCATCAAGGATGGCCACTTGTTTGGCTTGACCTTCGGCGTTGTTCGCGTGGGTGTCCCATCCGTTAAGTGTGACTTCCACACAGCGGACGCCAGCTTCAATTAGTCGCACTGCTGCGAGGCAACCTCGTCCGAATGGTGTATCCCCATAAACAGCACGATCTGCAGTAGGCACTTTACTGACGTCGAAAGCTTTCAATTGATCGGAGCTCATGATGCGTTGCGCCTTTTGCATGGTGACTTGGTGTAGTGTTTTAGCTTGATCAAGATCGGGTCTTCTTCCACGAGCGAAGGCGTGTTCGATAACCTGAAGATCGGCGATGCGACGTTCCAGCCCATCCACTCCAGAGATTGGCTGCACGTCAGGTATGGGTTCAGCAGGGTCGCCGATCTGGAATGCGTCATATTCAGCCCCTAAAAATCCCCCACGCGCAGGCCAGCGATCAGGTAGAATTGAAACATGAGTGGGAATTTCAATCTTCGCGTTAGGTAACTCGTGGCAGATGATTGAGCCGATGGCAGGATGAGTAAGGTTTGGGATTGGTCGATAGCCGGTTTTGATGTTGTAAAATCCACGTTCGTGATCTCCTTCTTTACTAACCATGGAGCGGATGAGTGACACGTCTTGCATGATGCTCGCGGTCTGCTCGAGTCCTGAAGCAAAGTGTAAGCCGGAGATCGCGGTGTCGATGGCTCGTACACCGCCACCGATTTTTGAATTTGGCTGCGGGTCGAAGGTGTCGAGTTGGCTCGGGCCGCCAGCTAGCCATAAAAAAATGACAGAGTGGGCAGGCTTACCCTTGGGCGCAACCTCGGCTTCCAGAGCGAGTAGTTCGGCTAGCGGAGTGAGCCACGTGAGGCCGGTCATGCCTGTGCCTTTTAGTAATGCGCGGCGCGTTAAATGGAAGTTGCTGCCGCAGGCAAAGTGAGGGTCAGGATTGGTAGTCATAAAAGTTTGATCAGTGATTCCAAGAAAATTCGGTGGAGTTTAAAAGTGACCAGTAAATGTCTGACATAGCGATAGACCGTGTTTTGTTCTCCTGAGTCTTGGCTAGTTTGGCAGAAAAATATTCGGCTTCCATAGTGCTCGGGCGGCGCGTTAAGACGGCGAGATACGCGGTTTCGATGGCAGTGCTAGAGTCTGGCGCTAACAAGCTGATGCGTGCTGCGGCAGTAGTAAGCACATCGGTACCGATGTTGTTAGAGATCATATTGCCGTTCATGAGAAGCAGTCGCTGAGTGATTGTGCCGCTTTGATTACCGAATTCATCCTCTCCGACGTCACCGTAACGTTGCACAAAATTATTAACATCAATGCTGCGCTTCAAGCGGAAGATGACATGAGTTTCTGCATCAAGTGTGTTCAGCGAGGCCGCTTGAATGACGCTTCCGGCCATCTGGTCTGGGCGTAAACGTGTCATGGGAAACGCTGCCCATTGTTGCTCTGCCTCAGTGGTGAGAAGCTTATTGGGATCAGTGGAATCACTTCGTAATTGGAAGACACGTGTCGCAACAATCACGCGAATCAAGCGCTGCACATCGTAGCCGTGAGAGCTAAAGTCATCCGCTAAAATTTCCAAGCCGGGTGGGAACGGCCCATTTAACGGGATCTCATCGATAGGTAATACCAACGGTCGATTCAACATAAGAGCCCAGAGTCGATTTACGAAGGTTCGTGCAAAGGGTTTGTTATCTCGCGCGGTGACCCATTTTGCGAGGCGCTGACGCGGTGCGCCATGTTCTGGTAGAAGTTCAGGTTGCCAAGGAACGACGGCACCAATGATTTTTTCTTCTTTCTGTCGCAGGTAACGAAACTCATATTTGTCTTTTGGATCATCACAGAGCCCAGTGAGAGCAAAACCGCTCTGACCAAAGAAAGCTGCGAGTTGGTGAAAGTCCTGTTGCTTCCAATTGCTGTCTAATTTTCCATCGTGACACTGCACGCAGTCCATCTGTACACCCAGAAATGCGCGACTTACTCGCGTGGCAAGCTTGGCTTCACTTGGTCCCTTATCTGGTTCTACAGTGACAGAAATGAAATTTGATTCAGGGTTGGTGGTCCAGATCCCTTGCGCATCAATCAAAGAGCGTACGATTTGATCATAGGGCTGATTGGCGTAAAGTTCATCGCTAAGCCATTCGACCAATCTTCTACGCCGATATACGATGAAAGGGCCATCTTCAGTGCCGACATAGACACGGGCAAGTCGCTCTGCCAGATAGTTACTACTGCGTCGATCAACAAGCAAGTGAGTGAACCACCAAGCGACGCGCTCGTCTTCAGGGTGCATTTCAAGCTCGCGAATTTCTTGAAGAGAAGGGATGCTTCCAGTGAGCGCTAGAGAAAGGCGACGTACAATGGTCAGAGTATCGGCGCGGGATGCAGGCTGGATGTTGTTTTGATTCCAGGCAGCTTCAAATGCAGTGTCTACAATACGTGCAGTGTTGCGAATATCCTCCTCATTCGGCAGGGCCTTCAATATGGGTTGGCTTTGAACCGCAACGGGCAACGAAAGGAGGGAGCGCAGCTCGATAGCGGCACTACCGATGACGATTGCGAGAAGGATACTGTGGCGTAGCCAAGTGGGCCAACTACGAGAGCTGCTGAAAAATTTCATAAAATAGAATGCTGCTACAGATGAGTTCGTGGATGAGACGCGGTTGATGCGAGATGGTTACAAAAAGAAACATCCAGTTCTTTTGTAACCCATGCAGACTTCGGAGCGTCCACAAGACATCAAGCATGTTCCACCTCGTTACATCCCCTACAATTTCTCAGTCTGAATCTACTATTACAGATTCTGCGTTTGAAGTGACAGTGAAGCGTGACGCTATCCCGTGGAGAATATTTAATAGGTGTACTTCAATCCTTGACTCGCTGTTTGGGTTCGCCGCTGTGATAGCTGCGCTCGCGGTGTGTTCGGTGATTCCGGTACTTAATTTTCTTAGTCTTGGTTACCTCCTGCACGTCAGCGGAACAGTTGCGCGCACCGGACGAATGCGAGACGGATTCATCGGCGTGCAGAAAGCTTCGGTGATGGGGAGTATGGTGGCGGGTATATGGTTAGTGCTATGGCCTGTGCGAATTGTGTCTGGGTTTTGGAAGGATGCGGAACTCATCGCGCCGGGTGGATCGACCGCCGCAGGATGGCACGTGGCGTTGATTGTCGTGATGGGGTTCACTTTTTTACATATTGCATGGGCATGTATTCGTGGTGGGAAGCTGTGGCATTTTCTTTGGCCTGCGCCGATTCGCTTTTTAAAATGGCTGCGAGCGCCGGAGAAGTTTGAGAATATTCAAAATGTCACGGCAGCGTATATTCTCAATTTACGTTTACCTTTCTATTTCTGGCTCGGTCTGCGTGGTTTCCTTGGAGCATTAATTTGGCTCTCGGTGCCAGTGGGATTGCTACTTGTGTCGACAAAGTTGCCCGCCGTCGGCGCTGCGCTTCTAGCATTGCCAGCGCTATTACTTTTATTGATTGTAGCAACTCACCTACCATTTCTTCAAACACACTTTGCTCAATGCGGGAGATTTGAGGCGATGTTTGAATGGCGCGTAGTTCGCTCTCGATTTCGCAGAGCACCGTTAGCTTTCTGGCTGGCGTTGTTGGTAACGCTGTTGTTCGCTATTCCGCTATACCTGCTGAAAATAGAGCTGACGCCTCGCGAACTGGCGTGGCTGCCCAGTCTGATTTTTGTGGTCTTCATTTTTCCGGCGCGAATACTAACTGGTTGGGCCACCAATCGTGCACTGCGTCGAGAGAAGGAATGCCACTGGATCACACAATGGCTTGGTCGGCTTGCCATCATGCCAGTGGCATTAATTTACGCTTTGGTGGTGTATCTCTCCCCCTATCTTTCTTGGAACGGTGCGTTCAGTTTACTTGAGCAGCATGCATTCCTTGTGCCTGCGCCGTTGATGGCACTTTGAAGAAAATGATCAAACCACATGGGCATTTGTGATTTTGATTATTGATGGGGTGATGAGTGCTACCCTGATAGGTTGGAGTGGGAAACGATAAGGAACCACTTGTTTTTAAAAGACTACTTTCTCATGATTGAGTAGCCATGCCTTTACCTTGAGTCCACCGCCGTAACCGGTCAATGATCCGTCTGCTCCAATCACGCGATGGCAGGGAACGATGATGGAGATGGGGTTGCGACCATTGGCAGTGCCTACCGCGCGCATTGCCTTGGCGTTGCCAATGGATGAAGCGATCTGGGCATAACTCCGTGTTTGGCCATAAGGTATTTTTTCCAACGCTCGCCAGACGCATTCTTGGAATGATGTACCACTGAATTTCAATGGAATATTAAACTTTTGGAGCTTGCCCGCGAAGTAGGCGTCAAGTTGTTGATGAATAGCCTTAAATGCAGATTCATCGCGTTTCCATGTAGGGGCGATGGTTGATGAGTGCTTTTCCCCATCAAACCACAAACCTGTAAGCAGTTTGTCTTCTTGAGTGAGAATGATGCTCCCCGAAGGACTCTGATATTGAGAGTATGAGATCATACGGAGCCCATTTATTTTGCTAGGAGCTATATTACTTCGCTGTGTCACCGCCCGCTACAGCCACGCCTGCATCCTCAGGAGGTAGGAAGGCTTTGAAACGATTTTTGTCGATCGCTTTCATATAAGCTTCCATCGGGGTGATGTATCCATCGCGCAATTTTGTCCAGATGGCCTCATCCATGAATTGCATGCCCTGAGCCTTACCGCCAATGATGACGTCATAGAGCTTCTGGGTCGCACCTTCACGAATAATGGCTCCGACTGCAGGAGTTGAAACCATGATTTCGTTTACAGCGGCACGACCTTTACCGTCGGATTTTTTGACGAGTAATTGTGCAACCACTCCGCGCAGAGAAGCGGCTAACATGGTGCGCACTTGCGATTGTTGATCTGCTGGAAAGACGTCGACAATACGATCGCAGGTTTTACGGGCATTGTTTGTGTGGAGCGTGCCGAATACAAGAAGGCCGGTTTCTGCAGCGGTGAGTGCCAGTGAAATAGTTTCATGATCCCGCATTTCCCGGACGAGGACGATGTCCGCGTCTTCACGGAGTGCTGCGCGCAGACCGTCTGAGAACGTGGGGGTTTGAATGGGAACTTCGCGTTGGGTGATGATACTGCGCTTGTTGCGATGGACGAACTCGATCGGCTCTTCGATGGTGATGATGTGCCGGTTGAAGTTGGTATTAATATAATCGATTAAGGCCGCAAGCGTGGTTGATTTTCCTGAACCTGTGGGCCCCGTAACCAGAACAAGACCACTACGCATGTGTCCAAACTCCTTGATGATAGGTGGAACACCGAGTTGCTCCAGTGTGGCTATCTTGGTGGGAATAATACGAAAAACGGCGCCGTACCCACTGATTTGTCGCAAGTAATTGCAGCGGAAACGGGAATCGATATCCATCTCATAAGCAAAGTCGAGATCGCCTTTTTCACGATAACGTTCCCATGCTCGTGGTTCGCATATCTCCCGCATCATGGTTTCCATGACCGACTCCGTGAGAATCTCCTCAGAGATGGGTTTGATGCTGCCGTGTACCCGGACTTTGGGCGGTTGACCTTGAGTGAGGTGAAGATCCGAACCACCGGCTTCGATAAGCTTCTGAAAATAACCGTCGATGATGGGCATGAGAAAAGTTCTTTAGTAAGTTCTAGGGGTGCTTCAGGATTCGAGAAACTTTTTCATGCTCACCTTGTCTTCTGAGCGGGAGTAGCATTCCTCTTTGGTGATGATTCCAGTGGTGTAAAGGGATTGGAGTGAGTCATCCATGGTGATCATGCCAACGGCTTTACCGGTCTGCATGATCCCAGGAAGCATGAAAGTTTTTCCTTCGCGGATACAGTTGGAAATAGCCGGAGTATTGACGAGCAGCTCCATAGCCATAATGCGGCCTTGACCATCCTTACGAGGAATGAGCTGTTGGGAAACAATGCCCCGGAGAGATTCGCTCACCATGATGCGGATCTGGTCTCGCTGATCACTTGGAAAGACATCGAGCACCCGATCAAGTGTTCTGGGAGCATTGCCGGTATGAAGTGTACCCAGCACTAAGTGACCCGTTTCTGCGGCGGTAATGGCGAGCGAGATCGTTTCCAAATCGCGCATTTCACCGACCATGATGACATCAGGATCTTCACGAAGAGCTCCACGCAGAGCTGCGGCAAAGGATTGGGTGTGAGAGCCTACTTCACGCTGATTAATGTGACAGCCCTTGGCTTTAAAAACAAATTCGATAGGGTCTTCCAGTGTGATGATGTGGTCATCACGATCGTTATTAATTTCTTCTACGAGCGCAGCCAGAGTAGTTGATTTCCCCGATCCGGTGGCTCCGGTTACTAAGACGAGACCGTTTTGAAATCGCGTTAAGGTGCGACAGGTTTCTGGGAGTTTTAACTCTTTGAGCGTGCGAATGTTCGCACTGATGACACGAAAGACCATGTCGATCCCAAGTCTTTGTTGAACAACGGAACAACGGAAACGACCAAAGTCAGGGGAGTAGGCAAAGTCCACGTCACCGCGTTTTTCAAGAATCCCGATATGCTTTTCGCCAAGAAATTGGTAGGAGAGTCGCCGTGTGTCTTCTTGTGTTAAGAGGGCGGCATTTTCCCAGATAGGTTGTAGATTGCCGTATCGGCGCCACATGGGTGGAGAACCTGCGGCAAGGTGAAGATCTGAACAATCGTATTGTTGGGCAAGCTGCAGGTATGCATCTACCGATGGGAGTGCCGCTACTAGAGGAGTTTCTGAGGTGCTCATTCGGGGCGTTCTGGCTTGGGAGGTGACTGAAATTTTGAAAGCTGTTGTAACACTAAAGGTGCGAGCTGCTGAGTGGCAAGGCTAAGCAGGGGATCACGGGCGACATTCCACAAACTGGAAATAAGCGCATGGGTTAGAGTGCGTTTTTTAGCGGGTTTTGTTTCCGTGTCACGATTATTTTTTCGTGAAGAGAAAATCCAGCGCGTTCCGGCGACGCCAGCAAGGAGCGCAGAGGTGAGATAGGCCGCTTTATATTTTTCAATACTGTGAATGATGAGGTTGCGGGGGCGCCAGTCTTCTCGAAGGCGAGAGATTTCGGCACCCATTTCTGTGCGCGCTTCCGCAAGTGTCAGAAGGGCCTGCCGTTTCAATTTTTCTCTGTCGGACGTGTCAGCCATGCGCGGTCTTTTTTAAATTCATTCACGGTGTCAGAGAACCATTGCACTGAGGAGAGGTGATTCTTAATTGCAAAAATCAAGGCAATTGCCGCCAGAACATTCGCACCACCAAGGATAAAAGTTGATGTGTACCAGTGACAATTCAGCAAGTTCATAAGCACGTTGACTAGACCCGCCATCAATAGAAACCAACCCGTACAAGTTGCAATTGTGGCGATAATAGCCAAGGCAATGGCTTTTCCAATGTGATTGGCTGCTTCTTGAGCTTCGAGTGATAAAATAACTCCGCGAGCATCGAGATAGCGACACACAGAGGATTTTAAACCTATGGGTTCCGCTTCGGGTCTGCTTGATCCAGACTCTGATGGCGATTTATCCATGCTTTTTTCTGAACGATTTTACCGTTTTAGGATGGCGCCTACGATGAAGCCAATACCGAATGCGGCTAAAAGCGCTTTGAGGGGTTTCTCGCGAGCGTAGTTTTCAGCTTCCGTAGCAAAATCTTTCGCTTTTGAGCTCGCACTTGTCCAGCGTTCGTCAGCGTATCCTCTGAATTCAGAGGCCTTGTCTTCAGCAGCCTCGCGAAAATGTTGAGCACTGTTTTTGGCTGCTTCACTGAGAGATTTCGCTTTTGCAGTAGCTGCGTTACGAATGTCTTCCGCTGCTTTTTTTGCGCTGGCTTTGGCAATGGCGATGGAATCATCCGTTGACGAAATGCCTTCAAAATTATCTTTAGTATTTTCGCTCATAGAATAGGGGGGTTAGCAGTTGAACTTTCTGTAATTGAAAACAACAGTAATTTGTTGAATTAGCGAGAAAAAAATCAAGCTATCCCGAGACATCTCGATTTCATCTTTCCGTTTGTTCTTGGAATGGCAGCAGCCATAATGCTCTTTTTTATTATTAAGGTATGTGTGGTATTTACGGATTTACCGGATTCAAAGAGGACGGCTTGCTCGAACGCATGGGGCGGGTGATTTTGCACCGTGGTCCAGATGGTCAGGGACGGTTTGAATCTACCGATGGGGCGCCATTTAGCATGGGCATGCAACGCCTCTCGATCATTGATCTTGAAGGTGGAGGCCAACCGGTTTTCAATGAAGATGAATCCATTGTCGTTTGCTACAATGGTGAGACTTATAACTATTTAGAGTTGCGTGAGGATCTCATTGCAAAAGGTCACGTTTTTAAAACACATAGTGACACGGAGTGCTTGGTGCATGGATACGAAGAGTGGGGCATTGAAGGATTGCTTTCGCGTTTGAATGGCATGTTCGCTTTTTGTCTTTATGATTCACACCGTAGGGAGTTCTTCATTTCACGGGATCGATGCGGTCAGAAACCTCTTTATTATCATCAGTCCAATGGGAAATTTCTTTTTGGCAGTGAGGTTAAAAGCCTTCTGCAAAGTCAATACGTCACGGCAGAGCCGAACATAGCAGCGATTGATCCGTTCCTCACCCTGAGAAATGTGCCAGAACCGCAAACCATGTTCAAGGGCATCTACACATTGCCGGTGAGTCATTATCTGCATTATAAAATCAGTGACGCTACCCTTCGTGTGACCCGTTATTGGGAGGTGCCGCTGTTGAATGCTGGAACCGCGACCTATAAAACGGAACCAGAATATTTTGAGGAATTAGAAGAGCTATTCAATGATTCTGTGCGCCTCTGTATGCGGAGTGACGTGCCGGTAGGTGCTTATCTGAGCGCAGGCGTTGATTCTTCGCTCACCGTGGCGGCAATGACCAAGCATTCAAGCAATATCAATACCTACTGTGTTGGTTTTAATTCGCCCGTCGATGAGACGCCTGCTGCCCGGGAAACTGCCAAATTTCTGGGTACGAATCACCATGAAATTATCTGTCAGCCAGAGGATTTCGAACTTTTACCCAAGATCATTTGGCACATGGATCGTCCTGTGGGTGATGCCTTGCTTATTGCATTTTATAAACTGGCTCAGGGCGCGAGCAAGGATCTCAAGGTTGTGCTAGGCGGGGAAGGAGCAGATGAAGCTTTTGCGGGTTACTCTTTTCAAAAGGTAATTTGTCAGGTAGAAAATATGCAACGTAAAATACCCGGAGTCACTCGGGTTGCCGCCCCAATTTTTCAGGCTACTCCGGCTGCACTACTAAATAAGTTTTTCTCTTTTCCTGCGGATTTAGGCAGTCAGGGAAAAAAGCGGATAGTGAATTTTCTCAAGCATTATACGCGTCGTGATCTTAATCATAATTTTAATGCATTACGCACACTTTGGTCGCAAGACGAGCGGTATGATGTTTATACGGATAAGTTCAAACATCTCGCGTCAGAGGATTGGATGGCCTATGAGAAGGAGAAGGACAAATCAGGTCCTTTTTTAGATCGGCTATTGAAATTGCAATACGATGAATGGCTTCAAGATTGGGCTTTGATTCGGCAGGATAAAAACACCATGGCGCACAGCCTGGAGTATCGCCTTCCTTTTCTTGATCACCGACTTATTGAGCTGGCCTTTAAGATGCCAGCGCATCTTAAAATTAATGGTAAGACTGATAAGTATATTGAGCGTAAACTCGCGGACAAAGTTTTTCCGCGGCACATTGCCCGGAGAGCCAAGATTCCATTTTACTTACCTGTGGAATATTTTCTTGATAAACCCCAGTTCAAAAAACTCGTTGCGGACACACTTAACGAGGATGCCGTAAAGAAGCGCGGCTATTTTGAACCTAAAAAGGTTTCAGCGCTGATTGAAAAGATGAATCGCACGCGTGAGTTTGTTTTTTGTAAACAAGTGGTCTCGTTGGTGGTTTTGGAGTTGTGGCATCAGGTCTTTATTGATCGGAGTATTCGTTTTGACTGAGTTGCCTGAGCGAGAGCGGCTTGAAAGCGAAGTGTTTGACACATACTTGATCAAGTGTTGATTGAAATAATCACTATGTTGCAAGAACTTAAACAAAGGGAAAAAGAAGGAAACTTCATCAATGTCGGCTTAATCGGCCTGGGAACGATGGGGAAAGGCATTGCTTATCAGATAGGGCTTACGCCGGGCATGCGACTTTCCTTTGTCGCCGATCAGGACATCAAAGCAGCAGAGGCGGGGGCGAAGCTTTACGGTAAGCCGACCCATGTTACTGCCGATAGCATGAGTGCACTGCGTGATGAGAAGCTAAAATGCGATGTCTTTGTCGAAGCAACCAATTCTATTATTGCCGCTTACGATTATTGTGTGGCGGCTATTGAGCGTAAAGCTCATTGCGTGCTCATGAATGCTGAGGTTGATGCTATCCTTGGCTTTTCATTGCGGGATGCAGCAAAAAAACAAGGGGTGATCGTGACCAGCGATGCTGGTGATCAACATGGTGTGCTTTCACGTATGATGGAGGAGATTGAAATGTGGGGGTTTGAGATTGTTCAAGCGGGCAATATGAAAGGCTTCCTTGATCGTCATCAGACATTGGAGGGCATCGAGCCCATCGCTAAAAAGCTGGGATTGAGTACGGTGCAGTGCTTGGCATATACGGATGGATCCAAGCTTAACATTGAGATGTCCATTATAGCGAATGAGCACGGGCTGACCCCACTTGTGCCGGGTATGGAGGGCCCACGTGCTGAGAAAATGCAGGACGTGGTCAACCTTTTTGATTTTGATAAATATAAGGGGCAAGGCCGTGTGGACTATGTGCTGGGAGCTAAAGAGCATGGCGGTGGCGTATACGTTGTCGCTAAATCCGAGAGCGCTTTTCAGCAGGGATACATGAATTATTACAAAGTGACGAATAAGCATCCCTACTACGTTTTTCTCCGTCCTTATCATCTCTGTCATTTGGAAACACCGCGTGCGGTGGCGTTGGCTGCCATGTATAGTAAGGCGGTTTGTACCATGCGCGCGGGACGCGTTACGGACTGTTATGCTTATGCGAAAAAGGATATGATTGCTGGAACTCGAGTGGAGCATGCCATTGGCAGCAACGAGGTCTACGGGCTCATTGAGGAAGCGAAACTTGCGGATGCTGCTAATCGTATGCCGCAGGGTGTTCTTGATGTTGAGGGCACCCCTGATTGCCCTGTTTTCAAGCGTGCAGTAAAGAAGGATCAAGCGCTGACTTGGGATGATTTTGATATGCCAGATTCACGTATGGTTGAATTATGGGGGAAACAAAAGTCTATTTTGGGGTTGAAATAGCGCTTCTTGCCATCCTATCAGAAGGGGAGAAAGTTAGGTGCCTCCATGAGTTCCTTATCATCCAATAAACATGTTGTGATCCTCGGTGGCGGGGTCTGTGGCCTCTATGCGGCTCGCGTTTTGAGTCGCATGGGTGTGCCGGTAACAGTTATTGAAAAGGGTTCCATGCCGGGTGGATTAGCAACGTCCCATAAGCGTGGTGAAAACTGGTATGATCTCGGCTGCCATATGTTGCACGAGTTCGACAAGGAAGTGTATGAGGACATCATGTCACTGATGGGAGACGAGAGTATTCCAGTGCAGTTGGATGCAAAGATTCGTTGGTCGGGTAGTTTTTACCGTTATCCGCTCCAGTTTCAGGACATGATTAAGGGGATACCATTTTTCACCTTGGTTTTTTATACGCTTGGTTTGTTCGCCGCTCAGCTTCGCCAGAGCCTGGTGCCTTGGGCAGCGAAGAATGCTGAGGAAGCGCTCATTCAACTTTATGGCGCTCCATTGTATAAGTTCTTTTTTAAGGAGTTTACTCATCGCTATTGGGGGATACATCCTCGTGAGTTGAGTGCGACGTTCATCACCACTAAAATGCCGCGGCTGAGCGCCGTAGACGTTATCAAGAAAGCGTTGGCAAAATTTGGAGTTAAAGACAAGAGGGTCAAAGCTGTCGATAGCGCTTTGCATGATGAGACGCTGCATTATTCCCGCACTGGAGCTGAGTCTATGC
>VFKY01000175.1 GCA_009885275.1 Verrucomicrobiota bacterium
AATCGCAGGCAGAGATTTCACCGCAATCTTCGAAGCATTACTACCTTCCGCGTAGGCGTAGCTAGGGAGACCAAAGAGACGGTTAGTCGCGGTAGAAATCACCGGACCAGAGTTCTTACTCACTAATTCATTAAACCAAGCGTTGAACTCTTGAGTGTTCGAGGCCTTCATGAGTTTCTTTTCACCTGTTCCTACATCCTCGGCCATCCAGAAGTGCCCAGTCTCGTCTTTGATGAAAACTTTCCGTAAAGGAGTTTCAATGCTAGAGAGCACACTGGGAGCGGCAGTGGGATCGGTGGAAAATTTCACTTCTATCGCCGCACGGCTGGGGCGGACCGCTTGAAGCATTTGCCCTTGAATCGCCCGACTGGAGAACCAATCACCACTGCGAAAGGTCGGAGTCTCTGTAAAACTATGTCGCGCATCATCCTGTGGATTGTAATAGCCATTATTGTTATTATTCCGCCAATCCAACGGCTGCATCCAACTCGGCTCCTCTTTAGAAAAACCTCGACCAAGAAGAACACCTGTTTTACTGACCTGCTCTTGCGTGATAATCATTCTTTTCTGTACCGGCATCAACAGGGCCAGCACCGTACGAGATCCATTCCCTCCCAATCCATCTTGTAGCATCATCAGCGCCATCAGCGATGCGCTCGCAGCCAGGGAGATCAGTGGGGTAGTCCAGAAAAGGCGCTGCCTGCGCCCCATGCCTGCAAACCAGAATAGATTAACTGGACCGACAAGAGCACCGAAGATCACGATAAAGCCGAAGATGAGGGCCGTATTAAGCTTGAGTTCTCCTACGGTCTTAGACAATGACCAGTTTGTGTCATAGCTGTTGAGTTGTTTGTGTAAACCGTTGTCATTTGACTTATTTATCTGGGTGGCAACGTAATCGAGAGGGAATTTATCACTGCTCCAAGTGCTAACGGTAATTTCTCCAGCACCATGACGAACAACACCATTGATTGTTGGCGACAATTTCAGCAGTGCTTTATTGGCTTCACTGGTGAGAATAAAAACGCGCCCTCCCATGGCTACCCAATCAAGCATGGCTGTCTTGCTGGCCTCACTCATGGCGATCCACTCACCGCCATCCATCCAAAGTTGCGCCAACGCACTATAGCCGCGCCAGTCTTCCGGGGCATCCTCCATCCTAATCTCACTACCAACGAGATTGGTGTCCTGACCACTGGATTTTGGGTTCTCAAATTTATCCTTGAGGGGGCTCCAACCTTTGACTGAAAGCACTTTGCTCATGCCAATGTATTGGGTGTTATTGTTGCGCCCCGATGAATTAACATTCAAGCCGGCTAAATACGAATTAGTCACCCCATAGCCAGTGATGTTTAAAGTGATGTTTCCATAATTATAGCCTGCATTCTTCTGGAGTGACACTGCGGCGTAAACCGTGGTCTCGACCTTGCGACCAGCCTCGACGGTGATATCTGTGGACGTGATCAGACCACTGCCACCCGAGCCATAACCATTGCCATTGCCAACATTTAGCGTCCAAGTATGCGACTGACTGTCGCCATTATGAATGCTTACCTTCAAAGGAACCATGCCCGCCGGTGGGCAGACATCAAGCCAACTGTCGACGTCGATAACTACTCCTGATGCCGGATCAATACCGGGAGACATCCCAGCACGAGCAATCGCAAGGTTACAAAATAACAGAAAGGCGAGACAGATTATTGTTAGGTGCTTCATGGAAACCTGTAATAAGACTTACAGTTTCGCCGCCTTCAAACTACTCGGCAACGGCTTGTCCTGTGCGGGTATATTTTCCAGTAATCGCGCCACTAAAATGTCGGGGGTGACGCCCTCAAGCTTGGCGCCATAGTCAAGCAGCAGACGATGCCGCAACACGGCAGGTGCCACGGCACGGACATCCTCATAGCTGGCATTGAGTCGTGCGCCCATCAAGGCCCGGGCTTTGGATGCGGCAGCGAGAGCCAATGCAGCACGAGGACTGGCGCCATACTTCACGCCACCGGAAAAAAGTTCTCCCGGGTGCGTCCCCTTCACTAATCGCGCAATAAAATTGGCCACCGGTTGCGGCATGAAAACACGACGAGCCATATCCAACAACTCGTTCAACTGTGCGCCATCCATCACCATGTCCACTTTCGGCTCAACGCCAATCTCACGATGCATGACAATTTTTTCCAAGGTCTCCGCATCATTGCTTTGCACATCGAGCTTGAAAAGAAACCGATCCAACTGCGCTTCCGGCAATGGATAAGTGCCCTCTAACTCAATGGGATTTTGTGTCGCCAGCACAAAGAAAGGCAGTGGCAACATGTGACTCTCCCCCATCACGGTGACGCGGCGCTCCTGCATGGCTTCGAGCAACGCGGACTGTGTTTTGGGTGAAGCTCGATTGATTTCATCAGCCAGCACAAGGTTTGCAAAAATGGGTCCCTGCTGGAAAACAAAGCGACGCGCGCCATCGACTTCCTGCAACATGGGGTTACCCGTAATGTCTCCCGGTAATAAATCGGGTGTAAACTGAATGCGCTTGGCTTGCAGAGCAAGCGTCTTCGAAAGCCCTTTCACCAGTTCGGTTTTCCCAAGTCCAGGCAATCCTTCGAGGAGCATGTGACCACGTGAAAGCAGTCCAGTAATGACAAAATCAATCAACGTCTCTTGTCCAAATAGCACCTGTTGCAGGGCGTTGCGGAGTTTTGATATAGTCGCGGCCGCTTGAGTAGCTTCCGTGTCAGTGAGGGGGGATGAGTTCAGGTTCAAGGTTTTCAGGTTTCAGGTTCAAAAACTATTGGTTCATTTAAAATACTTTTTAAGGGCTTCGCGTTCTGCTGGCATCAGAGAGTTCTGCCAGACTGCGGCACCACCATCGCCCGTGCCTTGTATGCCTCCGCCTTGTTTTGGTCCGATATAGCCGTTTTTATCGACTTCATGCTTGCCGTCCTGCACACCGATCACGTCACCGGGTGCGATGCGATTCATATCAAGCTGTGAGGCCACCGCTTCGATCTTCTTCGTGCCGAGATTGGTTTCGTCTTGTTTGAAGGTGATCGGCGCCGTGCCAGGCCCACGATCAATGCCCCCCTTACCTAGACCTTCGCCCTCACCTTCGCCTTCACCATTGCCCGGTTTGCGACATTCGGTGAGCTTCAGTTCCGGTGAGTTTTTTAAGGCCTCTTGTAGTGCTTGGGCGTTTTGCTGCATCTGTTGCGCCAGTTTTTGTAATTGCTCTTTGGAGAGCTCCCCCATGCCATTGGCTCCGGCCATTTTCTGCAACTGTTTGAGCAATTGCTCATTCGGTTTGATGCCACCAGTGCGCAACCCTTGCAGTGCGCTCGCCAACTCATTGGCAATCGCATCCTTGGCCTCCTGCGGTAATGCATCGCCCGCCGCCTGCAATGCCGAAGCGGCACGCGTGGCATCAGCGAGATTCTCTGATAACTCCCGCAACATCTCCGTAGTCTGATCCTTGAGATTACCTGCCGCTTCGAGGCTGCCGTGCTCATACCAATTTTCCGAAGGGCGCTGCAACATCTCCGCTATTTTTTTCTCCATCTCATCGAGAGACTTTTCTTCGGTCGCATCTTCCTTTCGCAAATTCTCAATCCACTGCTCGACCTGTTTTACATCGGATGGTTTCTCAATCACGCGTTTTTTGATGGTCTCCTTCTGCGAAATAGGAACATTAGTCGCGACCGAGAGCATGATCAGTGCAAAACAAAAGACTCCGAA
>VFKY01000020.1 GCA_009885275.1 Verrucomicrobiota bacterium
CAGTTTTTCTTGGGAGAGAGAAAGCTTTTTTACTGGAGCACAGCTCAAACGTCGAGAGGTTTATCTAAATATGGGTTATTTAGCTTATGGAAATAAATATTAGGACTAAATAACCTCGATCCAACCTAACCATGAAACTTTTGCGTTCTATCGCACGCTCTTTAACACCCTGAAGTAAAAATCCTGTTCGATCCCAGGAAAGGCGGCGACTTCGGTAAAAAGGGTTTTATCATCGAGGAGTTTAAATCCGTCAGGAAGTATCTGACGGTTGAAACTTGGGTAACCATAGATGGCGTATAAGGGGCGGTTTTCAGCTTTGGCTTTTTCCATCACTTGCTGCAATTCCGACAGCGTGTCCACTTGCACAGAGCGCGGTTCATAGATCGGCAATGCCTCCTTCCCCAAGCCGTAGCAGAGGATCAGCGGTGCCTTATCCCCTGTTGCCGCATCTTTTTGGACGAAGGCGGCAACATCATGTAATGGCGTAATAGGTCGACTTAGCAAAAGCGTCCAAGCAGGCCAGATGATGGTGAGATAGGTAACCCCCAATAAGACTGCCCACCAGCGGGGGGCACGATTACCCCAAGGTAAATATTGCGATGCCAGCACCGCAATGATGATCAAGCACGGCAATAGCGCCACAATGAAACGCGGATAAAAATACGTTTCGACAACATAGGTCAGCAAGGCGAAAGCAACACTCGATGTCACCATCGCGCTGAGAATGATCAGGGGCAGAGGCCGCTCTTTAAGTAGCTTTCTCAAACCCACGGTGATCACCACCACCGCGAGTGCAATGCAAAGCGCTCCCGCTAACAACCAATGCTGATTGAGATACGGAATGCCTGCGGACTCAATACCCACCCCAGGTTGAGCGTGTTCCATACCGGCAAGGAGATTCGCGGCGGTTTGATTCAACAAGGCCTGATCCAACACATGCTTGTCAGCCTCCTGACCCGCCCAGCGTCTCGCCTGCATAAGATTCGGAAGGAAGAGCTGCAACAATAGTAAGGCGGCAAAAATATTGGTGACAGTGAAGCGAAACAATGCGGTGACACGATTATTTTTATCCTTGTGATGACGAATAAGAAAGAAGAGCAGAAGTAAATTTAGCGCCGTGACATCGAACACGGCATTAGGATAAGACCAGAGCCAGATCATTTCTGTTACTCCAAACCAAATCCAATGCCAGACCTTGCGACCGCCACTTTCGATAAGGCGAGTCACCGCAAACATGCCGCTAATACATAGCGGCACCACCAGCGCATAAGCTCGCGCGTCGACACCATAACGGATATACCATGGATGAATGGCCAAAATAATGGCTGCCGCCACGCCCACGCCAGGTCGGCCCCATGCTCGCAACAAACAAGCCAATAACCCCACGGCAATACCAGAAGCCATGAGCGCAGGGACTCGCGCACCGAGATCGCTGAAAGCTTCACGCTTGGCACCGGTGATAATTCGCCAAGTGCTCAAGCTCAGCTTTTGCGCCAGTGACATCGGCACGTGATTGGTGGGTTTTTGATAGTTCCAGAAACAGCGTTTCCAGTCATGCGGCGTGAACTTAACTTCGCCCGGGTTCTTGGTGTCCTCTTTCCACTTTCCGTGACTGACCTGCTGCACCACCCATGCTTCATCCCACCAAAGGCTTTTGCTAGCCAGTGGTAGTCGGAGCGCAAGACCGGCAACGATGGCGATGATCACGCAGGGCCAGAAAAATTTAGGGGAAGACGGGGGGCTGCAGGCTTTAGGCTTTAGGTTTGAAAAGGGGCGGGTCCACCAACGCGCCGTGAGGAGAAGCGGGATCAATCCGATGAGCGCAAGCCATGCGCCATAGTGAACTCCAACAGCGGCATCGTCCCACCATTCAGGGCGATCATTCGTGGCCAGCGACTTTTGGATCTCCGCCAGATGCTCCTTGAGAGAGGGGCCAAAACAGAGAATGCAAACTTCAAGCGCCACCAACAAAGTCAGCACAAAGGTGGCAATGAGAGCTGGGGAGAGTTTGCGCTTCATACGTCACTCTCATAAAGGCACAGAGGCACGAGGGCACCAAGTTGTTTTGCGATCGATTTTGAAGCAATGAAAATCACAGAAGCTTCTTTGCCTTAAAATAGAAAATCGGTAATAGAGCGGACATGACAATGGATACCATGACTCCGACGAAAGCCCATGGATGCGTATCTGCAGGCAACTTTACATTCATCCCGTAAATACTGGCAATGAGTGTGGGTGGCATGAAAAGCACGCTAGCCACGGTAAATATTTTAATGATCTGATTCTGCTCAATGTTGATCAATCCAAGGGTCGAATCGAGTAAGAAAGTCATCTCGTGAGTCTGCTGGTTGGTATAATCATCGAGACTCTTGATGTCGCGTGCCACACTGCGAAATTGGACAGCCAGCTCGCCCTTCATCCAAGAAGCCGCATTGTTAAGAAAGAATTGCAACATGCGAGCAAGACTCACCAAGCACTCGCGAAGGTCCGCCACGAGTGCGTTGCGACGACCGAGCAACTTAATCACTTCATTGAGATCGCAACTGTGTTTGCCACCCTTTGCTTTTTCAATATTCACTCTAAAAATGTCCCGTGACACAGAGCGTAAATCTTTTTCCACATTCTGCAAAGTGTCGGCAATACGAGCTACGATCATTTCGATAATGAGCAAGAAAACGGCATCACTGCTCACGGGAGCGACGCATTGACGTTTGACCTGCTCAGAGAGCGCGCGCCATGCCAGCGGATCGGAGTAGCGCACCGTAGTCAACACGTCAGGCCCAATCACAAATGTGATGGCAGACGTCTCTGGCTCCTGCGTTTCAAGCGCCGTTGGCACCGATGCTGTCATGTAGAGCGCACCTTTATCAACATAAAGTCGACTCGACTCTTCGATCTCCTGCATCTCCTCGCGAGTCGGGAGCTGATATTCAAGCCACTGCTCTGCTTCCAACTCTTCTTGACGGGTGGGGTTGAGCAAATCAAGAAAAACCAAGTTGTCAGGCAACGGGGTCGGCTTTTGTTCGTGCCAGTCAATCAACTGACTATGCTCTGTAATGAGGCGAATCATGTAAAGTTAAGACCTCGTATTATCTCATCATAGCTCGACTGCAAGCTTGAGATGCATACTCTCTCAAATGTGACGATTATTTCAGCTAAGGTACAGCCTTATACTCACGGATTATTTGCAGAAAATCCTCCAACCATCGCAAGGCTTTGCCAGCGCCGACGCCCCTGATTTTCATCGCCTCCGTGACGGTCTTGGGTTGTAACCGTGTGAAAAACTCCAGAGTATTGTTGTGAAAAATCATATAAGCCGGAACACTTTCGCGCTGGGCCAACTCCTGTCTTTTACGTTTTAATTTTTCAAAGAGCACCTCATCGAACCCCAACTCTTTGGCAACCAGTTCTACTTCTGAAAAACCTGATGCCGTACTAGCGTCGCGTTTTGTCATCTCCACGGTCTTGTGCAGTTCTGGCCATTGCATTTTCACAAAGCTCCCTTGTCGCATGACCGCGAAACCTTGTTCCGTGAGACAAAGAAGCGGATACTCGCCCTCGGTCACTGTCCGTACCAGTGCCTGCTTTTCCATTTCTTTAAAAAGCTGCTGCAGCCCTGGATTGCCAAGCGATTTCAACAATCCATACGTGCTCAATTCATCCAAGCCTGCATCCAAAACCTCTCTCGATTTACTGCCAAAAAGCATGGCGATGATGCGACCCTTACCATAACGCGGCGTCCAGTTTCCACTCGCATCCTTTTGACACATGCGCGCCACGCCACTGAGTGCTTTACGCAAAACCTCCATCTCCTCGCTCGATCCGGCTCTAGCTGTTGCCTGCACACCACTGCGCCGACAGACGTCGCAGTTACCACAGACGCTCGCGTCCTGTTCACCGAAGTATTCCAAAATCATCTGCTGACGACAGCGATCTGCATAACACAGCTCAATCATGGACTTGAGTTTGGAGCGATCCCGCTTCTCTTTTTCGGCAATGGCCTTGCGATCCAGTGTGAGATCACGAGCCAGAACATTCGGCTTTAGCATACGCGTGCCACGAATTCGTTTACCGGGAATGTCGAACCGCTCAATCCAACCCTGCCTAGCAAGAAAACTCAACGAACTGCTCACGGCCATGCTATTTTTCACGCCCACCCGATCGGTGATGTCGTCAATACTGGCCATGACCTCATGGGAGCTATCTGCCCAATTGAGAAGCGATTGATAGACGTCACGAATCGTCTCATAGGTGGGGTTACTCCCATCAATAAAAAAGTCCTGCGTCTTGGTATCTGCGTAGTTGAAAAACATCTCACAGTGCGAAGGTTCACCATCGCGCCCTGCTCGGCCCGCTTCCTGATAGTAGGCTTCAACACTGCCGGGAATTTCAAAATGCACGACGAAACGCACATCGGAACGGTCGATGCCCATGCCAAAAGCGTTGGTCGCCACCGCAACGTTGACCATTTTTTGAATGAAACGATTCTGGGCTTCCTCACGCCCCTTCTCATCCATGCCACCATGATAGGCAACCGCCTTGATGCTCCACTCATCCATCATCGCGGCGACCTCTTCCACCTTCTTGCGTGTGGCACAGTAGATGATGCCGGTCTGCCAATGTTTCACGATATCCCTGAGCCGTTCATATTTCTGCTTCACTTTTTCGGTGGGCGTGATGTGCAGACTGAGATTGGGACGGGAGAATCCCCGCACACTTAAGTAGGGATCGCGCAACTTGAGAGTCTTTAAAATATCCGCGCGAACTTCCGGAGTCGCCGTAGCGGTGAGCGCCAGCACTTGCGGTCGCCCCAGTTTCTCAAGCGACTCACCGAGCCGTATATAATCGGGACGAAAATCATGTCCCCACTGTGAAAGGCAATGCGCTTCATCCACGGCAAAAAGCGCGATATCCACCTGCTTCAACGCCTCAAGAAACAGGCTGCTGCGGAAGCGTTCTGGCGCAACATAGACGAGTTTATACTCGCCGGTCCTCATGCCGTTGATGCGCTCTTTTTGCTCTTCTAATGTCAGGGTGCTGTTGATCAGGGTAGCCGGAATACCACGCGCCAGAAGCGCATCCACCTGATCTTTCATCAAGGCAATCAACGGGCTGACCACTAGCGTCACCCCGTCCATGACCATGGCGGGAAGCTGATAGCAGAGTGACTTCCCACCACCCGTGGGCATAACGACCATGACATCCTCACCCGCCAATACCGCAGCCAGCACCTGTTCCTGACCATCGAGAAAGGCACGAAACCCGAAGTATTTCTTCAGTGCCTCACGGGCGTCATGGATGGGGGTTGAGATCTCGGAGTTCGGCACAGGGCTATCATGGCAAGACTGCGCCGCGACACAAGTGGCGAGGTGATGGAGTCCTAGTAAAAAACCGGACAAATTGGTATATTGCCATGCTAATTTTCGTGAAACGAGCTCATCTCATTTCCCCTTCAGATAAAAGAACAATCTGATGACCGATTGAACAAGCCAGACATGGAGAACGATCAGCAGAATTCCACCAGCCGACATTCCAGAGATGAAATTTCTATAGAAGTCATTAATCTGCTTTTTATCTACATTCGAAAAGTGTAGATCGCAGAAATACGAAACCGCAATCGTTAGTCCCCAAATCATCGCCGTGAGTATAGCCATGTTAAGCCAGTCAGCCTCTGCTCGATATATAACAAGCACGGTGGTTGCGATGAGCGCACCCAGAATTAGAAATGGTAGAATCATGAAAGATCAGCTTGCCATAGCGCAGACTTCGCCGCGACACAAGGGTCGAGCTGATGACGTCATAAGATCCTTGTCGCAAAGGAGCATAAGCAGCAAAGTTTTTCTAAATCCTATAATATTTAAACTTCCTTTTTTGATCGTATTCTTTGCTGCTTATGCTCCTTTGCGACGAATCTCCATAGACGCCCCTCCCTCCCCCGACACAAAAAAAGCCCTGTCAACCTTGCGGCTGACAGGGCAAATCATTGACTTCAGATCTTAGCCCTTAAACCACTCAGGGCGATAGCTCGGGCGTTTCACAAACTTATTCGGAGCTTCGGCATTGGTCACCTTCATCTGTTCCTTGTCCCAGACGATGGTTTGTTGGGAACGGA
>VFKY01000163.1 GCA_009885275.1 Verrucomicrobiota bacterium
AAAGCACGTTTTACCTTCGACAGAGATGCCAAAGTGCGCGAGTGCGCCTTCGAGTTTAAAGCCACCGCGACCGACATACTTGGGAGCTTGCTTGACGCGGACCACACAATCATCCGCCACGAGCTGTCCTGCTTTAGTGATAGGCTCTTCATTGACCAACACTTCCCCCGCGAGAATGAGTCGCTTCCCTTGTTCGCGAGAAGTGCAAAGACCGCGAGAGACGAGAAGCTGGTCGAGACGTTGCTTCACTTGATGGGCGAAAGGTCTTGTATGACATCATCACCGACTTCAATGGTTACACCTTGGGGAATGGTCTTACTAGGGAGGTCGGCGATGGCGCTACCGTCTTCTAGGCTTGTTACTTTGACGCGCCCAATAATGGCATTGCCACGGCGAATCGCGAAAATCATTCCAACTTCAAGTTTTTTTGTACTGCCAGCGTTGATCACGACAAAGCCGCTGTCGGGAATATACTCGGTGACTTTGGCGATAGAGGGGGCGGCCAAGACCATGCGCTGATTGGGGGTCAGGAGTGGTGGAGCGACGGGAGTAATGGGGATCGTGGGAAGCGGTGTGATTTCAATGGCGCTCGGAAGAGGAGTTATCGGATTTGCCTTGTTCGCCTGTTCTAATAGCAGCTGCTCTTCTTTGCGTGCTAGTTCTTGCTCTGCGAGAGTAGGCGCTGGAGCTGCGGCAACGGCATTCTGTTGGTGACGGAAGAACTCCAACTGATTGCGTGTGCCCTTCAATTCAGAGCGAGCGTCCAGCATGAGGTAGGTGATGAGTCCGAGAAAAGAGATGGTAAGAAAAATGGCGAGAAATTTCATAAGGGAAGAATAAACGAAGAATGTTAAATTAACCTGATACCGCCGATGTGGAAACCATTACCTTTTATAAAATTGTGCCCGGCTCATACACGGCGGCTGTCGGGTGTTTGTCGGCCAGTTTTTTGACCTTTTGGCTGAAAGCATCAACTTGTGCAGCGGCGTCGCCAGAGTTGGCTTTGCCGCTTTCAAAAATGGCATCGAACTGTACCGCTGATAAACCAAGACGTGCGTCGTTGGCCAGGCGTTGAAAGAGATCGTTGGTGTTGACTTTACCAGTCCTGAGATCGCGAGCGACAGCAACGGCATGTTCCTTGATCGCTTCATGCGCGCCTTCGCGTCCAGCACCAGTTTTTACGGCTTCCATGAGGACTGTCGTGGTGAGGAGGAAAGGTAAGTAACGTTGAAGCTCATGTGCAACTACGGCTTCAAACACTTCCATCTGACCGAGTATTGTGAGCAGGGTTTCAAGCAAGCCATCAATAGCGAGGAAAGCATCGGGCAACATCACGCGCCGCACCACCGAGCAGGAGACATCTCCCTCGTTCCATTGGTCGCCCGACAATCCGGCGGCCATGGTAAGGTAGCCTTTAAGGATGAGATGCAATCCGTTAATTCGCTCACAAGAGCGACTGTTCATTTTGTGCGGCATGGCGGAGGAGCCAACTTGCCCCTTAGCGAAGCCTTCGCTCGCCAGTTCTTGGCCCGCCATAAGTCGTAGCGTTTTCGCAAAATCCGAAGGACCACTCGCGAGATCACACAAAGCACTGATGACACGGAAATCGAGGCTGCGTGGGTAAACCTGTCCGACGGCATCAAGTGATAAGGGAAGACCGAGATAAGTCACGACTTTGGCATCGAGCGCTCGTGCTTTTACTGCGTCACCGTCGAACAAACTAATCTGATCAAGTCGTGTGCCTACGGCTCCCTTCAATCCACGGGCAGGATAGCTGGCGATGACGCTTTCAAGTTGACCGAATCCACTGAGCATTTCTTCGCCGAACATGGCAATGCGCTTGCCTACAGTGGTGACCTGAGCGGCCACATTGTGCGTGCGAGCGGTCATGGGGATGTCGCGGAATTGACTGGCACGTTTCGCGAATCCAGAGAGGACGGCGATACTCTTGAATCGCACTTCTTGCAAAGCGCGGAAGACTTGAAGTTGTTCGACGTTTTCGGTGAGATCGCGACTGGTCATTCCTTTATGAATATGCTCGTGACCGGCGAGATCGCAGAACTCCTCAATACGGGCTTTAACATCGTGACGGGTGACGCGCTCGCGTTGCATGATGGAATCGAGATTCACGGTGTCCTTGACGCGCTCGTAGCTTTCGATGACGCCATCTGGCAGTGGGATGCCAAGATCGCGCTGGGCTTTCATCACGGCGATCCAGAGTTCACGCTCTAATTTTACTTTACCTTCACCAGACCAGATGGCACGCATGGAGGCAGTGGCGTAGCGTTCGGCGAGGACATTGGAAATAGCATCAGACATAAGCCCGTCATCATGCTCTATGATGACGGTTTGGCAAATCAAAGACCAATGAGTGTTGCTGCGGCGTATTGCAATTTTTGTCGCACTGGTTCAGAGAGTTCTGAAAGTTCACGCTGCGCGATGACATATTGGGTTCGACCTTCCGCGGTTTCAATGCAGATGGGATCAAATCCGATTTCCTTGAGATCATAGGGACTGGCACGCATGTCGAGCTCTCGTCCCACCAGTGCTAATTCAAAAGCATCTGCTAAAAGATCGCTCCCAATCCATGGCCAGAGTTTGTAGGCCCATTTGTAGAGGTCCATATTCGCATGAAGACAACCTGATTGTTCCATGTCGAGTCTTGTTTCAAAGCTGGGACTCAGTGTGTTCAGTGGTCGAGCTGCGGGTGTGAAAAAGCGGTAAGCATCGAAATGGGTACAGGCGATGTTCTGACTTTCGATGAATCGCGACATCACATCCGGTGAAAGTCGTAGCGTGTAACCGTCATGGCGAACTTCTTCTCTGCTTTGACGATAGACCATCGCCCACTCATGAAGTCCATAGCAGGTGAGTCTCGCAGGTTTGTTTTTAACATTAGTGCAAAGTTGAGTCACCCATGCTGCCTCGCGACGGATACGTTCGCTGAGCGGCGGACATTCCCAAGTCATGGATTCTGTTTCATCCTGAGTATATGGAAACACAACGCCGGGCACCCATGTCGTCAGCTTATTGGGAGAGAAGCTATAGTAGGTGAAGAGAAAATCCCATACTGGATGGGTTTGGCCATGAGCTCGTCGTTTTAGAAAAGAGGCAGCATGTGGGCCGACGCGTTCTTTGTGTCGCCTCTCACTTTCTTGCCAGATACGCTTGGGCAGCATCACCTGCTTGGTGTTCGCAGAAAAATGGGTTGATTGAGAAGATGGCATGAATGCCTGATGTTAGGGAGGTGACGGCACATTATTTTACCAGCCATGTGGCTAGACCGAGAAAGGTTCCCATGCTGACAACATCTGTAGCGGTAGTTAGAAAAATACTGGAAGCTGTCGCGGGATCTGCACCTAGTCGCCGCAGAATTAAGGGGATCGTCGCTCCTGCGATACCGCTAATGATGCAACTGATGATCATAGCGAAGAGAACGACAAAGCCAAGGATTAGAGCGTGTGCATTGCCCTGCATGCTAGAATAGACATACATACCGACACCCGCCACGATGCCGACCAAAGCTCCGTTGCATAAACCGAGGATGGCTTCTTTCTTCATAAGCCTTTTTTCCTGGCCAGATTTGAGGTCACCCAGCGTTAAGCCTCGCAAACAGACGGCAAGTGCCTGACAGCCGGTATTGCCACTTTGACCGGCCAGTACGGGAAGGAACGCAGCGAGGATCACAATGCGATCCAGGGTGTCTGCAAAAAATCCGACAACGGCGGCGGCGATGAAGGCCGTGAGTAAATTGAACTGCAACCAAGGATGACGCATCCAAAGACTGCGCTGAACAGGGGTGGAGAGACGTTCTTCAGCACCAACACCGACCATGGTTCCTGGTTGAGCTGAGAGTTCAATGGCACGAGCCTCGAAAAGCGATTGGCCACGCACCAATCCCAGTAGTCGATCATCCGCATCACAGACGGGATAAACAGGGTAATGGCGATTTAACGTGCTCTTCATGGCTTCTGTGAGCTCCATTTCTGGTCTGAGAAGGAAGATAGAGGTATACATCACCTCGCTAATTTTTTGTTCAGGTTCTGCCAGCATAAGGTCACGGAAAACCAGAACTCCCAGCAGCTTATTACTCTCATCTGTTATATAACCGTATGTGATAAATGCTTTTTTGGTAAGCTTGCGCAGCGCTTCAATGGTATCCCGCACTTTCATTTGGGGACGAAAAACTGCAACGGGCGGTTCCATAAGCCAACCGACACTGTCTTGCGGATACTCTTGATTTTTTATCCACTGTCGAGAAATTTCCGGAGCTGCAGACGCGAGTAACTCTGCGCGACGAACATCATCCAGTGCGCTCAGTATTT
>VFKY01000150.1 GCA_009885275.1 Verrucomicrobiota bacterium
ATCCCTTATCCCTTATCCCTTATCCCTTATCCCTTATCCCTTATCCCTTATCCCTTATCCCTTATCCCTTTCCCACCACCAATGCCGCCAGAGATGGCGGCGCTCCCAGGTTAACACACCGTCTCACCGTCTCACCGTCTCACCGAAATCCTTCCCTCAATACGTCATCTTACTATCCGGCGCGGCGGCTTCCGTCATACTGGTAGCCTCAAGAAGGGGCACGGTCTGATCGTTCTCTTGTTTGAACGTAATTTTCCCAACCACCTTGACCCATGACATGTCTTTAAACTTGGGTGGTTCCTTGCCGAAGTCGACCGGGATGGAATAAGGACGAGCATCTGCGGCACAGCATTGCACTAACATTTTAAAGATGCGCACCCGCGTTCCATTAGCATTGTTCACTTTTTCAGGAAGCACTTGAGCGATGGTTTCGATGGGTTGCCCATTCAGAACACTCTGCACTTCTTTATCGCCAGCGGTGTAATATATCTCTGGCACTTCCAACATAAAGTTACCCTCCGGACTTTTCGCAATCTGTGCCTCAAGATCTTTCATGGTAAACGAGCCGAAACTTTTTGTTTGCGCACCACCTTTGGCTGCTTGCTTATCCACTTCCTTAGGGTTTGCGGCAGGGATCGCGTTGGCTGGATCGCTAGGGGTCGCGACACCGGGTGTCAACGCTCCCACGGTGGGATCTGCCATCGACGTTTTTTTACCTTCTTTATTATTAAGTGAATACTCCTCAGCGCGTGCGCCCTTACCATAAGTGGGATTATAGAGCCCCTTGTTGACCACTGCATTGGCACTGAATTTGTCCGGTGTATTGATCGCCGCATAGGTCACCGGCACCGTGAGAATGAGAATGGCGACCAATCTCCCCATGGGACCACTTTCATTGAGAATACCATGAGCATGACCGGCATGGTCTTCTTCGTGATGAGCATGGTCGTGGTCGTGATCATGGGAGTGATCATGGCCACAACTCGCTACCTTAGGTTTTTCCTCATGATGATGATCATGGCCACAGCATTCGTCATGTTCATGCTTATGCTCTTTTTCATGAGCGCATCCTGCATGCTGATGTTCATCATGCTTTTCGTGGCTGTGGTCGTGTCCGCACCCTTCATGATGCTGATGACCGTCATCTTTATCATGATGATGCCCATGGTCATGATCACAACAATCATCTTCTTTGGCACCGATAGTGGCGAGATTGAAAAGCCCTAGCACAAATAGCCCAATACCGGCAACCAGCACCATCGGACGAAAGATGCCATCATCAGGTAAATAATGAACGAGGCGCCCGCTGGCATAAAAGTAGAGAAGCACCGCACCCCACAATGAAAGGAGTAGCACGCTCAAAAGATGAATACCGATACGGGATGTTTTCATAGCGTTTACTTGTCAGAGAGCGATTCGATAAATATTGACCACGGTTCACAAAGCAACCCTACCAATACGAAAAGTGCCAAGGCTAAGGTGACCACGAACTTGCGACGGAAAATTGAAGAATACATGAAAACCAGCTTCACGTCGAGCATGGGACCAAACACCAAAAAGGCGAGCTTGGCCGCAGTGGAGAAACTATCCATCGGCGCGGCGATAAATGCATCCGAAGTGCTGCACAGTGCCAGCACAAAGGCGAGCCCCATAAGCGATGGAACGGCAAAGAATTCATTACCCGCCACGGCAGAAATACGACTTTGATCTACCTGTGTATTGAAGACCGAGGTTATCATGACACCAATGGCGAAATACATCGCAGTATCCAAAAAGTCTCGCATCGCGGTGCGCATGGCTTGAGTAAGCTTGACATCAAATCCCCTGCTAGGCCCAGTGCCAGATCCTGCTTCGTTCTTCTGAATGCCATCAGCGATGGATGCTTTAAGAATATCATGAGGCTTCTTTTTGAGAAGCACCAAGCCGATGATGACGGCAATAAGGTATCCGAGGGAGATACGTGACAATGTCATGGTGGCATTGCCGATATCACTAAAACTGTGAATCCCCTGAAATTCCTTAAATGCTGTCAGAGTGCTGATAATGACAATGGGATTAATGATCGGAGCACTCAACAGGTAAGTCATAGCGCAGGACATCGGCAAACCCTTCTGCACCAGACGCCGCACCACTGGAACCACCGCACATTCACAAACCGGAAAGATCAAACCGAGAAACCCCGCTGAAAAGACTGAGAGAATCTTGTTCTTGGGCAGCATCCGTTCCAGCATCTTCGCTGGGAGAAAAGCATCAATGAAACCAGAGAGAATGGTTCCGACAAGAATATAAGGCGCTCCCTCAAAAAGGATGCTGAGGAATGCCATGAGAATATCGCCGGTGCGACTGGGTTCAGGAATAATCATGAGAAGTAAGAACTATGTAACGCGCGCCAGGGACGACTTCAAACAGGAAAGGTGAGAGAAAGATGAAAGACTTGAAGACACAAGACAAAAGATTTGAAAATCACACTCCAAATCCGAAATCTGAAGCTTTGACAGGATTAACGGGATTAAATGGATTGATTGACAAGATCAGATGGGACGGTCGTCGAAATCCGAAACCTTAAACTGACTCACCTCCTACCCCTTTTCACTTTTCACTTTTCACTTTTTTTCTCCTTCCTCCCTCATCCTTCATCCTTCATCCCTTACCCCTTATCTCTTCCCCCTCATCCTTCATCCCTTATCCCTTAAACCTCACCCAAAATTCTTAATTCTTAATCCTTAAT
>VFKY01000303.1 GCA_009885275.1 Verrucomicrobiota bacterium
CACTTACTGACGGGTTTGCGGGATAAACTACAACTCAGGTGCGACTTTCGTGCCGTGGCTACGTTGCTCACTCGTTGGATATTGTGCAATAACCGCCTCACTCGCGTCTTGCCACCACACGAAATCCATCACCCGATTTTGTAGCCGGTTGTTTTTGCCAGTCACTCTCAGTCATAGCCCGCAGGCTACGACACACATGGAGCCACTTCGCCGTTTTTCAGACGGTTCTCGGCGTGACGCTTACGAAGTTCGAGATCAGATTTCTCATTGACAGCGGGGGTATGTCGGCTACCCATTTGTGCTACAATGAAAATCGCTACCGTTCGAGATTTGAGAAACCACTACACGAGTGTTCTGCGCTGGATCAGCGCTGGGGAAGATGTGCTCATCACCCAGCGGGGCATCGTCATCGCCAGATTGAGCCCGGAAACAGCACAAACAGCACATGTGGTCGATTGGGCATCCAGTCCCGAAGTGCTGCGGGATCGCTCTCAGGATGCGGTTTTGAGTGCTGAACAATCAGCGGAAATCCTCGCGGAGGCTGGCGGCAGATGGTAATTGCCTGCGATACCAGTTTCCTCTTTGCACTGTATGGAAGCGACGCCCACAGCCTGAGGGCCGTGGCTTGGGCTGCTCAGAATACTCTGGCACTTCACCTGAATAGCCTGACGCATTTTGAGTTTGGGAATGCCGTGAGGTTTTCAGAGTTTCGCAAGGCCATCCCGGTGGGAGCCGCCGCTCAATATTGGGCTGGGTTTGAGGCTGCCATCGCCCAAGGCCGATTGATCGTCGCAACCTCCAACCTCGCTGATGTGGTCGATGAGGCAAAGAGGCTCTCTTCCACTCGCACCCTCTCAGGAGGGCACCGGGGGTTCGATATCCTCCATGTGGCCAGTGCCCTGAAGATGAACGCCACCCATCTCCTCACCTTTGACGGGAATCAGAAGAAACTCGCCGAGGCGGAAGGGCTCGTAGTGCCTGTATGATGAGCATGTCCGCTAGCTTTCTGTCACTACGATGGATGCTGGTGCTCCTGCTCAGCCTGCTGTCGGCTACGACGGGCAGCGCGGCTTCGTTGGCGGAGCGTGGGGATTTTGGGCACTGCGCCTTTGCCGCAAAGACACCACTGGCACTACCAGCACCCCGTCAAATCTCGGCTAACTGGGAGTGAACACTTACAAGCACGGCGGCGAGATGGTTGCGATTGAGCACATAATGTATCGCCACGGATCAAACTCAGGCTTCTCGAATGTAAGTCGGTTCGCCGAAGGCACCGGAGCACGCAATATTCATGGAATGGTCGATGATGCACTGAGGTATGGCAAAGTAACGCGGGGCAGCGGCTCCGCCTACACGATCGAACACAGTCTTGGACGAGCTATCGGCACAAACCAAGGCGGTGGCGCGGCAACTGGAATCCGAATCCACGTCCGCGATGGCGCTCGCGTCTTGCCACAACACGAAATCCATCACCCGATTTTGTAGCCTATCTCACGCACCCATCAGTACACCCATGATCAGGCTGGACGGCTGGAATGGATTGACCACAATGACGGCACTCCTCCGTGAAAAATCAGTTGTCGAATGGTGCTAGATTAGTCGGAAGCGCTCGGGCACAAAGCTCAGGTCTGTCGCCTCATCGACCGCGAGCTTGATTTGTGCTTGGATGATCTCGGGGCGCACCGGAGGTTGGTAATCGCTTAGTGCCGCAGTGAGAGCTTCTTCCGCCTGTCCTGCACCTGTTTTAGTGGCGCGGTAAATTTTTACGGATAAAGCCTCAGCCGCGCCTGGGGTCAGAAGATCGGGAATACTCTTCTTGAGATTATCCGGAATACTATCGGGTAAAATAATGCCGCGCCGCTTTGAGAGCGCGCGGATCAGTGTATAGCCTTCTTCGGGGGTGCTGGTCGGAAAGAGGGGGATCTTGACATCCACCCGTCCAGGACGCTTGAGGTCAACTTCTACCAGATCGGGTCGACTGGTTGCCAGTGCCCATAAAATGCGCCCACGATTACGGCTATTACTCATTTGTTCAGCCATCATGCCATAGACGCGACCGCCCACTCCGCTATCGCCATCGCCTCCGCTGCGTCGACCTAAGGCCTGATCCGCTTCATCGACAAAGACAATACACTGTCCTAGGGCTTCCAGAAGACGGAAGATTTTCTCCAAGTTGCTTTCAGTGCTTCCGACCCATTTATCTCGGAAGTTTTTCATTTTCACTACCGGCACTCCGGCCTCTCCTGCGAGACACTCGACCATGTAGGTTTTGCCTGTGCCTACTGGACCACAAAAAAGATACCCCATTGGCAGCGCAGCGAGATCGCCCTGTTTCCAGAGTGCAATATCCTGACGAAGCCATTTTTTGATGGCTTCCTGACCATGCATATCATCGAGTGAGCGGTCGGGTTTGATGAATTCAATGAGGCCCCCGGCATCTTTTTCGATGAGTTCTTTTTTAAGGGCTACAAGGTCTTTGGCATTCAATGGCTGACCACGATGTTGGCGGGTCTGTACCAGTGTTTCGATGGAATTTAAGGTGGCGCCTGCGAGCGCTGCAGCGGGCTCGGATAGCTTGTCGGCGAAGGGAAGGAGAGGAATGGGATACTTGGTATGGAGTAGATTTAACGCGGGCTCTAATTCGGGAGCCTGAGGTATAGGTACTGCAATTTTCGCTGCCTGCCCATTTTGAGAAACGAGAGGATGCAGATCATTAAGATTTTCTGTAAGCAGGAATGTTGCACAATGGCTGGTAGCCAAACTTGGGTCACTGCCCCATTCACGAAGTTGCCAGGCGATACCACTTAGTTCGTAGTTAGCCCCGCCTGGTGATGGGGGCGCGATGAGGTCAACGGCTCGGATGATGATGGCGACGCGGAGAGTTTTTTCCGGCTTGATCTTTGCGAGGTTGGCACAAAAGCGCAGATAGTGGGTGAGCGCATGGATCGCTTCGCGTGGGGCGGAAGGGAGAGTTTTCTCCTGGTAGGTTGGCCACTTTGCAAAAGCGTCACCACCTTTTTCCACACGGATGCCATTACCGACATCGTAGCTGAGCACAACATCAAATTTACCGAGCAGCACATCCTTCAAATAAACATCCAGTGTTCCAAGTGCGGCACTGGTTCCCTTGCTCGCTGGCATCAATAAAAGATCGGCGATATTGCCATGCAGAATGAACTGTGAGGCAGCACCTGACTCGTAGAGCTCGATAAGGTCGCGGGACCAAGCGGGAAGAGATTCAGTGAGCATGGGGGGAGATGCTTAAGCTTAACCTTCCGGCGTCATCTCGCGTTTCACTTCTGCAGGAGGACTTGTCGCGACGGTTGGTGCGCTTGTCTGCATGGGCATCCCGAGCTCAGCGGCAAGATCCGCCAGCGCCATGTCTTCGAGGGCTTCGCGTTCTGCTTTGTTTTCCGTAAAGCGGGAAGTGTCGATACTGTCTTTGGCGACACGGGCGCGGCCTGATGCCTTTGTACGTTCCTCTTCGATCATCCCATGCAGACGATCAAGGGTGTCCCCACTGCCGCCTATTTGTGTGAGCATACCACTGGCCATCTCATTCATCTCAGCAAGGGCCTTCTTCATCTTAAGATCATCAAGACCTTTGCGCAGATCGTTCATTTTTTCCCGGGCACTCTTGATGGCCGTGTCTCGGGAAGTCATGAGTTCCTTATAGGTTTTGTCAGCATCTTCGAGTTGCGAGGTATTCTCAGTGAGATCACGACGCACACGTTGTAGCGCTAGAGCGATCTCTCCTGCGAGTCGCTGGTTGCCGGCACGAAGATTCGCCACCGCTTTGGCCTTAAGATCCTGCTCCTCGCGTTCGAGTCGTTTTACTTGGGAGATAAGTTTTTCCACAAGGCCAGCATGAGCGCTGAGGCCTTGATTGAACTGGGCGATCTGGGCGCGCAGGTTTTCCTTCTCTAACTCGAGAAGCGCTTCAGGATTTCTCATTTCAATGCCAGAGATGAAGAGACTGAGAAAGCCACGGACGATGTTGGATAGACGGCGATACATAGGGTGCTTATTTGGAGGTTGAAGGGACTACTGATGAATGGCGGTTCGAGAGCGAGCATTATTCGGGAGAGCGACGTTGATGCTTCCGGAGAACAATGGAGGCGCCGCGTCAGTGTCGAACAGGGAGTCGATGGACTCATGCGCAAAGGTTTTCTCCGAAGTCTGGAGTGAGGCGGAAATACTGTCCACCTGTGCACTGAGACTGGCAGAATCGCGGGCGGTCATGCCGACCTCACAGAGGTGGATGATTTGTTGTTCGGTTTTGTCGATCTCGGCGCCTACAAGTTCCAAGCTTTCTCCCGCTTTATCGAAGTTTTGTAATCGCTCACGGATCGTGATGATGCGTTCATTGATCGAGCTGGTGAGTCGTCCTTCGACACCGGCATTGGTGTCGCGTTGTTTAGAGGTGGTGAGTTGTTCCTCGGCAAGAGCGAGATCAGATTCAATCTGAGTGCGATGAGTGCTGGCGATGAAGCGTTCCATTCCAGACTTCTGATGCAGTAGTTTCAAAAATAGCCACAACATACGATCAAGGGATTCACCGCGAAAATTCTCAACACCATCAGCACTTTCCTTACTGTCCATACTACGCCGTAGATCAAGCAAAGCGGAACAACGTGAATGTAAATGCTGAAAGCGGTTGAGATCATCTCGCGAAAGGAAAGCGGCTAGCTTTTGAAAACGCTCTGCATCATCGGTGGGCCTTTTTTGTTTGAGCATCGCAGTACCACGCAGAACATTTTGGAAGCGCGGTTGCAGGCCAAGAAAGCCGAGGTAGGCGAGTTCTCCTGCGGCCACCAGGGGTAGCATCATGCCGGGTTCACCGCTGAGCAGAGCAAAGCTCGCCACCGTTCCCAAGCCCAGCAAATGCCAGTGCCAGAGGAAGGCTCGCTTCAATGCTGCGGAGATGCCGTTCGGATTCATGGTGTGTTATTATGCTGTGATTTGGGGTCGCTTAGCAACCTCCATGTCATCCATCAGTGCTCGAACCTGCCTCACACTATCAATAAAAGCGGGTTCAGCTTGCATCTGGCGTGCGGGACGGTCAGGAGGGGCAACGCGTAACTGATGAGTGATGCTACCCGGGGAAGGACTGAAGATGAATACGCGATCGCCCAGATAAACGGCCTCTGGCACGTCGTGCGTGACAAAGAAAACAGTGGCTTCAAGTTCTCTCCATAAGCTGACGAGAAGGTCTTGCATGCGTTCGCGCGTACTGGGGTCGAGTGCGCCGAAGGGTTCGTCCATCAAGATGATCCTTGGTTGCAGGATCAAACTCCGAGCAATGGCTACCCGTTGGTTCATGCCGCCGCTGAGTTGATGAGGATACTTGTTAGCATCTTTAATGGGATCCAAGCCTACTTTCTTGATCCATTCTCTGGCGCGTTCGTGGCGTTCTTTCTCAGACACCTGAGCGCACTCAAGACCAAAGGCAACATTCTCCAAAACGGTGCGGTGCGGAAAATTTGAGTAATCTTGAAAGACAAAACCGCGATCCGGACCGGGGGCTGTAACGGGTTCTCCGTTGACCAAAACGCTACCCGTGGTCGCTGGAAACTGAGGAGACAATCCAGCGATGAGTCGGAGTACCGTGCTTTTACCACAACCGCTAGGGCCGAGAATGCCGATAAATTCACCCACCTTGGGCAAGTTCTCAACTGCGAAGGTGACATCGCGAATGCTTGTGAAGGCGCGGCGAGTGCCTTCGTCATAGGTTTTGGACACACCCTTAAAATCCACGATTAATGGAAACTCACCACTGGGTGAAGGCATTGATTGTAATTCGCAAGGAGCGCTTCCTGCAGACAGTTCAAGCTTGGCCATGTTTCAGATAGGGGAAGAAGAAACGTTGAAGCCGCATGATGAGGCGGTCGATACCCCATGCCATGATGCTGATGATGATAAGACAAAGATAGATGTGCTCACGGGGGCCTTGACGTTGGCTGATGATGATCAATGCCCCGAGTCCATGTTGGGCGTTGATGACCTCTGCCAGCATGATGTATCCAAAGGCTAAGCCAAAAATGAGGCGTAGACTGTTGACGATATCTGGAAGGGCGAGAGGAAAAATGACTTTACGCAAGGCTTGATGGCTCTCGATGGGAAACCACAAGGCAAAACCTAAAACAAAGGCACCGGTGAATCGTCCCCAGCATGAAGGTGAAGTCAATTCGGTCGCCAGAGTCAGGCTTTTATCTTCACTTAAAACGAACCAGCCAAGGGCGGCGATAGCACCGTAAAAAAATCCAAAGATGGCAGCTAGGCGAGCACCTTTTTTGCGAGTGCCGTGGACGCCTAAAGTATAGGCAGTATCGATAAATCGATCGGGCACTGCTTGCACGGCGTTGGTGGTGTCAAAGAGGACAAAGGCAACAGTCGCGAAAAAGATGAACATGACCTTTTGCACTTCACCCAGTCCAAACCAGATGAGCGTGAGTGGGATGAGTGCGGCGATCGGGACGTTGCGACCAAAAAGGCTGATGGGTTTCAAGAAGGCGTTCACACGCAGGTAGCTGCCAGCAATGACACCAAGGGGGACCGCGATGGCGGTGGCGATAGTAAAACCTGCCAATACCCGGGCTAAACTGGTGAAGGCACTGATGGATAGCTCGCGTTGAAACCACAATGCAGGAAGGGACGAGATCGTATCGCCGAGGCTGGGTAACGTATAGGCATCGACGATTCGTTCTCCGACACCTCCACGCGTAAGGAACCACCAGACAAACAATACCAGGGCAAGGCTGAGTCCGCCAAAAGCCATGCCTTCGACGATACTCGGAAGATCACGAATGGTTCGGGCACGAGTGAGCCAGAGTTGAAACGACGTCAACTTCGTTAACGGTTGGGGAGCCGGTAAGGTCGCTGGTTTGGGGGTGATGTCGTCTGGCATGAATCCTTGGCGCGATGATTGATCAGGAAATGAATATCGGCCTCGCGCTCTTCCGTGAGGATGCGCGAGGCTGTATAACAAATCACTCGGGATGTTCTAGTGAGATGACCTTGATTTCGACGCGGCGATTCTTAGCGTGATTGCCTGGGTCTTCGGCATCGAAGGGCCGATCCCAGCCAATGCCTTCGGTGCTGAATTGATTTGGATTAAAAGAGCGGAACTTGTTGAGCAATTCCGTTTTCACGGCGGCAGCACGATTATTAGCCAGATCCTTGACCAGTTGTGCGCTGACTTGTCCCTTCATGGACGCGTCAGTGTGACCTTCGATGATGATGTTGGCCCCGCCATATTGAGTGGCCATTTGACCGACCTCAGTGAGAACAGGGTCGAGATTTGCTTCATAAAGCTTTTCTATATCCTTTCCACTTTCCCGTACCGTCACCGTCTTCCTCAAGTCCCACGAGTTGGGGAAGAAATGCAAGGTGATTACTTTCGTCAAAATTTCTGTGCCTTCTGCTTTTACGCTTTGGACACTTTTGGGGGCGAAGTTGATTTGGTATTCGTTTTTACTGCTTTTGAAGGGTTCCTCATTAGCGAGTTTTTGGATGATGCTAAAGTCCATTACCTGATCAAAGGGCACTTGCTGTTGGATGCGGTTCATCTTGCGATACAAGAGGTATGCTGTGTTCCAAGTGTGCTCAAAATTAGCAGGATTGTTCTGGTTCAGGAAGAAATCACGGTTCTCCGCGTAATTGGTCGAGTGAGCATCACCTAGCATGCCCAGAGTATCGCCCTCGGGAATGCTGTAGAGTTTGGCCATGTGAGCGGCGGCTTGCTTGCGCCCTTCTTCAGTTTTCATTTTCTCCATGCCTTCAAAAATGCCACGGACGAGGCCTTCACAAATATCAGGGTTATCGCGAGCGAAGTCAGCACGGGCGAACCAGACGTCAGCAATCAATTTGTTGGCTGTCGCGGTGCTTACCAGCATATGGTTTCCGTCCATCTTGCTGAGGTTGTAAATGTCAGGTGCCCATGAGACACAGGCCGCGATTGATTTATCGCTATTGAAAGCTGCGGCAGCCTGAAAGGCATCTTCAGTGTAAATAAACTGTACTTCAGACGGTTGAACACCGCCGTTCACGAGAGCGTTGAGCAGGAAGTATTCGCTCGGTGAGTTTTGGGCGAGTACGACTTTCTTTTTGCGCAGGTCTGAGATGGTGGGGGTCTTGGGATCTTTGGCGAAACTGCGGCGAATAACGATGCCGTCACCGCCGTTGGAGAAGTCCACTTGTTGAAAGATGCGAGGCATGAGGCGTGGATCTTTTTTCAATTCATCCATAAACAGTGGTACCATGTCCAGCGTGCCCCAGCCGATATGAACTTTACCAGAAGCGTAGGCATCACGCATGGCGACTGGATTATCGATGAGTACAAGCTCCACTTTGAAGGGTTGACCGTCAGGCGTGGTCCATGTTTTGCCGGAGGCTCCACCTGCATTTTGGAGAATGATCGGAGCCCAGCCTGCCCAGACATTGAGTGCAAATTTTACGGTGCGATCCGCCATCGGCGCGTAGGCACTTGTCTCTTTGATGGCGGGAAGTTTTTCGCTCGATTTGAAGGTGTATTCCTTCACTGTCGTAGGCACATTCGCGTCGGGTGCCTCTGTGCCTGTGGCGCTCTTGATATCGCTAACACTGATGTTTCCTGGACCGGAATTCATGGTGCGAGGAAAGAGTACTCCTCGTAAGCCATAAGCAGCGAGCCCTGCGATAGCGATGAGTAGAAAAATGTAAAATAGTGGCTTGGGTTTGACGTCGTCACTCATGATGTATTGGGATATAATTTTGCGGTGTGTCTGCGGACATTCGAGAATGGGATTCAAGAACGTGAGGTTGCAGCATACTTAATATATTTATTGCTGCAAGTATCATAGAAATCTAGATGTTCCATGTATGCATGGTGTAGTTGGCGTGTTTGTTCTAAAAATTGGCGCGTATAGACAAGCATTTTTTAGGCTGTTATGGCAGGATGATTAATAAATGCAGGGGTTAACTGGATATAATTTTGGTTAACGAATACTTATTAAACTCGCAGGCAAGTGAGTCACTTCCAAAAAACATGAAAACCGCAACAGGCACCACCCTCATTACCAATGGCTTACTCATTGATGGCACTGGCAAGGCCGCCATTCCAAACGCGGCACTCATCATTCGTGATGGCCGCATTATCTATGCTGGTAGTGCGGCAGATGCGCCGTCGCTGCCCCCGGATATTGAGAAGATCGACGCCCGTGGTGGCACCATCATGCCAGGACTCGTTGAGGCACACTTTCACGCGACTTATTTCAACATCGCAGCACTTGAGGATCTTGATATTAAATATCCCGTCGAATATGTTTCACTGCTTTCCTCGGTGAACACGCGTCTGGTTCTGGAATGCGGATATACTGCGGCACGTTCTGGTGGTTGTCTTTTCAATGTCGATGTGTGGCTTAAAAAAGCGATTGAAGAAGATCTAATCTCTGGGCCGCGCCTCGCTTCGAGTGGTCGCGAGATTTGTTCGGCAGGTGGGCTCATGGATTGGAATCCTGAGTTCCGGAAGATCGGGATGGAAGGACTCGTCTTCATCATCAATGGCCAGGAAGATGCGCGCAAAGCGGTTCGTGCTCTGGTGAAGGACGGCATTGAATGGGTGAAGACCTATCCCACAGGCGATGCGGCATCGCCCGATATCAACGATCACCATACGCTTTGCATGACGCTGGATGAGATGAATGCAGTAGTAAGGACTGCTCATAATCACAAGCTTAAGGTTACCGGTCATTGCCGTGCTACCGAGGGCATCAAAAACGCATTGCGCGCTGGTTACGACTGCATTGAGCATGGCACCTTCATGGATGACGAAGCGCTGGAGTTACTCTTGGAAAGAGATGTGCCGTGTGTTCCCGCGCTCTACTTTGAAAAGGCCAGCATCATCCACGGCCCAGAGTTCGGTCTTTCACAGCGTGTCATTGATGGGCATCAGGAGACACTCGACGGCGGTGCAGAAAGTGCGCGTCGCATTCTCCGTGCAGGTGGGCGACTCGGCATGGGTGGTGATTACGGTTTTGGCTGGAATCCGCATGGCGACTACGCACGCGAGTTGACATTTTTCGTGAAGGATGTCGGCCTCACGCCGTTGGAAGTTATCACATGCGCCACCAAGACCGGGGCAGAAATCATGGGGCGTGGCCATGAGTTCGGCACACTGGAGAAAGGCAAACTCGCCGATGTGCTCATCGTGGATGGTGATGTGGTGGCAGATATCACGCTGCTCGAAGACCGGAAGAAATTCATCGCTGTGATGCAGGGTGGCATCATCAAAGCGGGGCAACTTGCGAAACCTTTTCCCACGGTAGTGAAGCGCGAGAAATGAACGGCACGGCACTCCCTTCTCGTGGCAAGCCATGTTGCGCTTAGTTTAGAGTGGTAAGTAGCCTGCTGCACCTGCAGCGCTCAATGCGTCATACCCATCGGGTTAAGATTTTTTGATGGAATACTACAAATGTAGTTGCGTGTTCACTACACTTGTAGTTTAATGGCTGAAATTAAGAATTAATCATGTTTGCACCCAATATTTCTGAATCTGAATGGAACGTCATGGAAACCCTATGGGAATCTTCCCCACAGACGGCATCCGAGATTACCAAAGCACTGCGTCCAACGATGAACTGGGCGGAAAACACGGTGCGCACTTTGCTCACGCGTTTGGTAGAAAAGGGGGCGCTCCAAATCGGGGAAAATGATAACGGCCCTCGGACCTTCCTTCCAGCGGTTAAACGAGAAGCCTGTGTTAGGGCAGAGAGTGAGTCTTTTCTGGAGCGCATCTTCGGTGGTGCAGCAAAGCCGTTGTTGGTGCACTTCGCGCAGAACTCCAAGCTCACGGCGGATGAGGTTCGTGAACTTAAAAAGATTCTTGATCAATCTCTCAAATCATAACTCTTCATGAATACGCTCACTCACATTTTCGACTGGCTCATGGCGGCAAGTGTTCGTGCTTCCGTCCTCACACTTGTTGTCCTTGTCGCGCAAGCTGCGCTTCGACCCTATATTTCCGCACGTTGGCGCTATGGCCTTTGGTTGCCCGTTCTTCTCGTACTGATCACGCCTGCTCTGCCGGAGAGTCGATGGAGTCTTGGGAGTATTTTTACGAAAGCATCTACAACGTTGCCGATATCCCCCAGTGTCCCGATTCCACAATCCATCGCTGTGGGTCCATTACCTGAACTCTATGTCGCCTCTGCGTCATTGCCTATCAACTGGCAGCAAGTTATGCTGATAACATGGCTCATTGGTGCCACAGGCATCTTTGTGATGGGTGGTGCCTCGTTTGCGCTTACTTTGCAGCGTTTCAAGCGAAGCAGTCAGGTTCTCAACCAAAATATTCTTTCCTCGCTCACACTGATCGCTCGCGAAATTGGCTTGCGTCGTATGCCTCGCGTATTGATGGCCTCTTCCATTAGTAGTCCTGCGGTTACGGGAATTTTTAGACCTATACTTCTTCTTCCGGTAAACTTTGACGAAGCCTTCACTCCTGATGAAGTCCGACTCGTCCTCAAGCATGAACTGACGCACATCAAGCGTGGAGACCTTCTACTCAACGCGCTCCTTTGTCTGCTCATCGCCTTGCACTGGTTTAATCCGCTACTCTGGCTCGCCTTCTTCAAAGTGCGTCTCGACCGTGAAACAGCCTGTGATGCCGAAGTCCTTCTTCATGACACTCAGGAACGTCGCATCGCATACGGCCATGCCTTGCTGAAAGTCGAGACCGCTTTCTGTTCCCGAGGATTCAGTCTCGGCTTTGTCGGCATCTTTCAGCGCGGAGTCGCGCTTCGTTCACGCATTCAGTCTATTGTTATCCAACCACAAATACATCCACTTATGAAACTATTCATTACTCTCAGTATCGTTCTTTTGACTTTTTTTGGTGTCACAAAAGCGCAACAACCTGTCATAGATAAAACAGATGATACATCTTCTCCAAAGAGCGCTATTCAATCGAAGCTCGAAAAAATAATTCTTCCAAGTGTGGTGTTTAGTGGTGCTACGATCGACGAGGCGATTGAGTTTCTCCGTGTTAAAAGCCGCGATCTCGACATCACGACTAAGGATCCGAAACTCAAGGGGGTAAATATCATTTTGAGTAAGGATATTATTGCCGCAGCTTCAAAAATAACGCTCGATTTAAAAGACGTGCCTCTCAGTGAAGCGCTGCGTTATGTGGCTGAATTGGCGGGGTTGAAATATTCTGTGGAAACCTATGCAGTTGTATTCATGCCCAGTGACGGTAAGGAAAGTGATGCTAGTCTGTATGATTATAAATCTAATGCAAACAGCGCTCTCAAAGAGCAAGCCAGTAAGAATAAAGTCAGCGCTTTAATTCTTCCGAAAATGGAGTTTCACGAAGCCTCGCTCAGTGAGGCCGTGCAATTCATCCGCGTGAAAGCACTGCAACTCGATCCTGCTAAGAAGGGTATGAACATTATTATCAATCCCGGTGGAGATACGAGCGCGAAAATCACGTTATCACTCAAAGATGTCCCCATCTTTGAGGCCTTGAATTACTGCGCTCAGCTCAGTGGCTATAAGCTTAGTGTCGACGATAATGCGTTCACGCTAATGCCTGAAGCAACCAAGTAAGCTTAAGAAGTAATGCTGAGGGTGATGTTGATATTTATTAAAATCATGAAATTCAACCGCATGTTTTTCACTGCAGTAGTCGGTATCTCAATGCTCGCAGGATGTTCAAAACAACCGAAGATCACGGTGATTAATCACTCTGGAGTGCTGCTTAGCAATCTCGTCGCATCCGGATCAGGATTTTCGCAAAGTCTGGGAACATTGGCTGCCGGTGCTCAAGTACGCGCCAGTGTCAATCCCACGGGCGAGTCTTCTCTTGGTCTAGAATTTGATGCCAATGGTAAACACTTCTCGTCACCTCCGGATGGATATTTTGAGAATAGTAACTACTACCAGATCACAGCTACAGTGGAGCCGGATTTCAGTGTGATAGTAGATGCTCGTACCACTGCTTACTAAAAAATCCGTAACAATCACTTCCGATTCAATAATTCATGACAAAGCAACAGGCACGATGACTGCGAGTGGGAATGTGAAAATTGAGACGGCGGAGGCGACCATCAAGACCGATAATGCTGATATAAAGCAGAATCCTTTGCCCCAAGTAAAATGATGGATTCACTATTCGTCTGATATTGTTAACTTTTGCAGGTCAGTGTTGTATAGATTTTGTCATGCAAATTTCTCCAATCGATCGACATCCTCGCAAGAGTCTTGCTCCGGGCGTAGATCGTCTTGCTTCGCAGCGGAAATTCTTTGCGCGCATGGCTCCAGGTGTGTTTACGGCGTTATTCACGGGACTGGAGGGGGTGACTTTTTTTATCAAAGATTTGGAGGGGCGCTTCATGGGTTTTAGTGATGGGGTTAGGCAGTGTCTTAACTTTGGCGTGCAGTCAGACCTTGTTGGACAGACCGATTACGATCATTATCCCCGTAGTGTTGCCGATCGTATCATTGCGGATGACATGCGCGTGATGACATCGGGTAAGCCGCTCTTAAACATTGTCGAGTTGCTCGTGAATCCCGCCCATGGGGCAATTGGTTGGTATGTAACCAATAAATTCCCCGTCTTCGATAATAAGGGGAGCATCATCGGCATCATGGGCACGGTGCAGAATTACGAGGGCCGTCGTAAAAAACTTTTGGAAGGCACCAGATTAGATGCAGTGGTGGAGCGCATTCGCAGTCTGCCTGCGGCAGAACATCTCGTGCCTGAGCTTGCTCGTCTTGCCGGGATGTCCCCGCGGCAACTCGGTCGTCATTTTCAAAATGTTCTTGGCATGTCACCGCGTGATTTTATCATGCTCTGTCGCATGCAGGCGGCGTGCGAGGCTCTGATGAATCCACGTCGACACATTGGGGACATCTCGCAAGATTGCGGCTTCTGCGATC
>VFKY01000401.1 GCA_009885275.1 Verrucomicrobiota bacterium
GACGCTGCTTCAGGTAGGATTCGACACAAAATACCACCACGCCTATCCAAATGAAAACGAATGAGATCAGTGTGCCTGTCGACACCGCTTCATGATACATAAATGCGCCAACGATAAACTGGCCAGTGGGCGCAATGAACTGCAATAGCCCCAGCGTACTGAATCGCAAATGTCGTGCCGCATAGGCGAACGTCAGCAGGGGCGCTGCGGTGCATGCGCCTGCGGCAAACATCAACAGCCAATCATAAGCGCTACCGGTTCCCATGATGGAAGCGCCGTGTGCCGAAAGCCAAAGCAAGGCGCCGATAGCAAAGGGTAGTGTCAACGCACTCTCCACGGCAAGTCCCGGCAGGGACCCCAAAGGCGATTGTTTGCGGAAGAGTCCGTAGAGAGCAAATGAGACAGCGAGCGATAAGGCGATCCACGGCACTTTGCCTACCAACACGATCTGTAAAATCACCCCTGCAGTCGCCAATGCAATACTCACCATGCGCCAACGCGAAAGACGTTCGCCATGCAAGACGCAGCCGATAGCGACATTCAACAGCGGATTAAGAAAGTATCCCAGACTCGCTTCAACAATGTGTCCGTGCTGATTTGCCCAAATGAAAAGCGACCAGTTGATGGTTAACAATAACGCGGTCAAGGCGTGCGCGCGGAGGAGTCGCGGATTGCCCAGTGCCATCAGCACCGCGCGCCATTCATGACTCCAAATGAGGAGAGGTAGAAGCCAGACCACGGTCCAGAGCACACGCTGACAAACAACGACATCGGAACCGAAATGCTGAACAAGCTTCCAATAAATGGGCAACACTCCCCACATCGCGAAAGCCAATACCGCACTCAATAAAGCGCGGGGCGGATCGGGTGCTGACGATGAGGAGTGGCTCAAGACAGCTTGCTATAACACACAGTCGTGAAAGATGCTACTTGGTCAGTTCGGCAAGCTTCTTCTTAAACTTCTCAACCTTGGGCTTCACGATAGCGCAGACGTAGCCCTGATTGGGATTATTGTTGGCGAAATTCTGATGATATTTCTCGGCAGGATAAAATTTCGCAGCTGCCGTGATTTCAGTGACGATAGGACTGGAGAACTCCTTTTGGTGATCCTTTTTCGATTGTTCCGCGAGCGTCTTTTGTTCCTCAGTGGTGTAAAAAATACCTGAGCGATACTGCGTGCCATGATCGTTGCCTTGGGCGTTCAAGGTGGTAGGATCATGCGCATACCAGAAAAGCTCCACGAGATCTTTGTAACTAACGATCGCAGGATCAAAGACGATCTTCACCGCTTCGGCGTGGCCTGTCGTACCAGTGCAAACTTGTTCGTAAGTGGGGTTATCCACGTGACCATTGATGTAGCCGCTGGTGACTGAGGTCACACCTTTGACAATTTGGTAACAACCTTCTGTGCACCAGAAGCAACCTCCAGCAAGAATGACTTCTTCGGATTTCTTTGCCGCAGGTTCTGCAGCAGAAAGAGTGACAATGCTCATAAGGGCCAAGAGGAGGGTGGTTTTCATTGCAAGATTGGTTTGATATCTATACGAGACATAATGTTCGCATTTCTTCCCAAAAAAATATTTTTTCTCAGACTACTCCTACACTAGGCACTGGCATCCACGAAAGCAACGGCTACGATGAACCATGCTACAAAAGCTTCATGAACGTCTAGGGGAAGAAGGACTCACTAATTTAGTGGCCGCCTTTTATCGTCGCGTCCGCACGGATGACGTGATCGGGCCGCTCTATCCACCCAATGATTGGGAGCAAGCGGAGAAGCGATTGCGCGACTTTCTCATCTATCGTTTCGGCGGATCCGATCGCTACATTCAGGAGCGAGGTCACCCCCGTTTGCGTGGTCGCCACCTGCCGTTTTCCATTGGCGTTGCCGAACGTGATCGGTGGCTTGATCTGATGGGCCAAGCGATGCAGGAGACAGAAGTGCCGGAAGATCTCGCTCCCGTGATGGCAGAGTTCTTCGCACAAGTAGCGGACATGATGAGGAATCGGGAAGAATAGAAAATCGATGGATATTAAAGCAACACTGGAAAAACACTTTGGGCACTCGGCGTTTCGTGAGGGGCAAGAGTCTGTCATCAAGTCACTGCTCGAAGGTCGCTCAGCGCTGGCCATCTTTCCGACTGGCGGCGGCAAATCACTCTGCTATCAGCTTCCTGCGTTGCTGCTCGATGGATTAACGCTGGTGATTTCACCGCTTATTGCGTTGATGAAGGATCAGGTCGAAGCACTGAGCGCGCGGGGAATCGCCGCTGCGCGCCTTGATTCCACTTTAACCGCGGAGGAAGTACAAAAAGTGTATGCGGACATGAAAGCTGGCGCACTTAAGCTGCTCTATATCGCCCCCGAACGATTGATCAGTGAGTCCTTCATGGAGCGCTTGAGTCGCACGCGCATTGGATTGCTCGCCATTGATGAGTCCCATTGTATCTCAGAGTGGGGGCACAACTTCCGGCCCGAGTATCTGCGACTTGCCAATGTGGCCAAACAACTCAAGCTGCATCCGGTGCTGGCTTTGACCGCCACCGCAACACCGGAAGTAGCCAAGGACATCGCCAAGGCTTTTGGTATTGCGCATGGAGATTGTGTTCTCACCCCCTTTCATCGTCCCAATCTCGCCTTACACATCACACCTTGTGCCGCAGATCAGCGATTGGCTTTGCTGACGAAAAAGATGACCAAAGAACAGCGATTCCCAGCCATTGTGTATGTCACCTTGCAACAAACTTCTGAGCATGTGGCGACGCATCTTCATAAGCATGGCATCAATGCCAAGGCTTATCACGCTGGGTTACCCAATGAACATCGGGCGGAAGTGCAGGAACAATTCATGCGTGGGGATATTGATGTCATTGTGGCGACGATTGCCTTTGGCATGGGTATCGATAAGGCGAATATTCGTGCGGTATATCATTACAATCTACCCAAGACGCTAGAAAACTATCAGCAGGAAATAGGACGTGCCGGGCGTGATGGCAAGCCTTCTCACTGCGAGATGCTGGCCTGTGGTGATGATCTCATCGTGCTGCAAAATTTTGTCTATGGCGACACGCCTACGGCCGCAGCGGTGCGTCAGTTGATGGATCATTTGCTTCGTAAGGGCGATGAATTTGATATTAGTCGCTATGATCTCGCTCGCACCACTGATATACGCCCGCTTGTTCTGGAAACAGTGCTGACGTATTTAGAGCTCGATGGCGTACTCACCCCACTCGGAGCTTTTTATTCTGGTTATCAAATCCGTTTCGTACACGGAGAAGCAAGAATGATTTCGGGGCACACCTCAGAAAGACAA
>VFKY01000392.1 GCA_009885275.1 Verrucomicrobiota bacterium
GCTAAGCGTTTCTCCAAATCCTGGCAGAGGTCTTGTTGTCTTGAGCTCTTCATTGAGGACGGGCGGATTGGCTGATACATGTTTCACCGCCCATCGGGCAAAAAGTGGACCCGCCACGGCCGCCGTAGGGAGTCCGACGAGGAAGCCTAGCGCCAGCACCATCCCGGTGTTGGCATGCAGAGCGTCAATGGCAACCACGGGACCGGGATGCGGTGGCATGAGCCCGTGCATGACCGACAAAAAAGAAAGCATCGGGATGGCGAGCAGCAAAAAGGGCTTTTTAGTCTCAGTGGAAAGAGTGATCAGGACGGGCAGTAAGAGCAGCAATCCCACGGCAAACCATGTGACCAAACCTACCGAGAGTGCCAGTGCGGCGATACACCAGCCGACCCGTGCGGGACCAAAAAAGATGCTGAAGTGTTTCGCCAACACTTTGGCTCCACCGGATTCCGCGAGGAGTTTCCCCAACATGGCTCCTAGCGCGATCACCGAGGCGATGCCAGCAAGTGTCGCTCCCAGACCATCATGAAAAAACTTTAATGCCGTGAGGGCTGGCAGACCTGCGCCTACTCCGACGATCAGGGAGGCGATAAGTAGGGCGAGGAAGGCATTGATTTTCCCCCAGGTTACGAGCAGGACAAGAACGATGATGGCACCGAGGGCGAGCAGTAGGAGCGACATGAATGAAAATAGTAGAACTAAGATTACACGAGTTCGAAAATTGCTTCAATTTCCACCGCGATATTTCCAGGTAACGATCCCATGCCAACGGCACTGCGGGCACCGATACCATCCGCAGAGCCAAATACCTCAGCAAACAATTCACTGCATCCATTAATGACTTTGGGGTGATCTTGAAAATCAGCGGTGGAGTTGACCATTCCGAGGACTTTAACAACACGTTTGATGGAGTCGAGTGAACCAAACCGAGTTCGCAAGGTGGAAAGTATCGCTAGTCCCACCTGACGGGCTGCGGCATGTCCATCGTCGAGAGTTAAATCTGAGCCTACCCGACCTGTGATGAGTGAGCCGTCTGTGCGTAAGGGGCCGTGTCCAGAAACATAAGCTAACCCTTGAACTACCACCATTGGACGATACACGGCAACAGGCGTTGGGGCGGGAGGCAGAGTGAGTGTGAGTTGATTAAAGCGTTCTTCGTGAGTCATAGCTCGGAATTCCAGGGGCTTAGTTAAAGTAATTATTTACCGTCACACCATCCAAGCGAATTCATGGTAAAATCGCAATACCTGAGTGAGTTTTTACGCGAGCCATTGTGATTTTAGAAATGAGGGGCATTACTCAGTCACTGCAAATTCCGGTGAAAGAAGTACGGCCTGACAAAGTTCCTCCCAAGCGGTTAGGGGTTTTGCAGGTTTATTGGATTCCATCCTGAGGGTGTGATGAGAATCTGTCTCGTGGTATCAATACGAACACAGGTTGCAAACCTGTGATACACTCAGGCTGGAAGCCCGAGTTAGTGCGCTGTGGAGCTAGTGCATTATTGTCAGCCCCTTAGCAAGGGGTAGATATCTACCAAGCGCAGAGCTATATACCTTATTTTACAAACCAGACCAATAGTACGGCCCCCAAAAGAATTCGATACACGGCAAAACCCGTAAAATTGTGATGTTGCACATAACGGATGAGCCACTTCACGACGACGAATGCGGCGATGGCTGCGGCAACGAAACCGAAGGCGATATGAGTCCAGTTTTCTGGAGCGTGAGAAGTATCTTTAAGGGCTTTGTATAATTCATACCCTCCTGCCGCCAGCAAGGTGGGAATGCCAAGGAGGAAGCTAAACTGTGTGGCTGCTGGGCGGGCCAGACCTAGCATCATTGCCAGCATGATGGTCGTGCCTGAACGTGAAGCACCTGGAAAGGCTGCGGCGATGAGTTGGGCAATTCCGAAGGTAATGGCGATTGCCCAAGTGATGGTGTCATCCATAGATCGCTTCTTACTCCATTGCTCGACGAAGATAATGATGAAGCCACCGATGAGCGTGGCCCATGCCACAGGCGTTACATTTTCGGCATCAAGCTTCAGCCCGAGTTTTTTGAGAATTAGCCCACCGACGCCGGTGATGAGAAATGCCACGGTGAGTTTGATGGTGAAGTCACGATTTGTCGGATCATTCAAACCAAATAATAAAGTGCAGAGTCTTTTCCAAAAGAGGGGAATCAGCGCCAGTGCTGCGCCGCATTGTATCACGACATTAAAGACCTCACCCTGCTTAGGCAGCCACTGTTGGGCGATGAGTAGGTGACCCGTGGATGAGACAGGGATGAATTCGGTGAGTCCTTCAATTAGGCCGAGGATGATGACAGAGAGCCAGTCGGGCATTTATAAATTTTTCGGGGGTTAAGCCGCATACGATGCCGGAGGTAAGGCGATCTGCAACTAATGGGATATCATTGTCTCAGATATAATTATGCAAATTCAACATGCTAACTCTGTGTTTCACGTTAGATTTCAGACCGGTTGTTTTAGAAACAGCTTAGATTCAACATCATTTTCTTTTCAACTGTCGCAGAACCGATGCATTGCCTCAGAAACCAGACTCGATTTTATAATAAGAATCTAAGAATGAAGTTCTGGTCGTCTGCGGCTTTGTGTTTACTGGTATTGGGGGCTCTGTCCCATTGGTTATGTTCCGCTGAAACAGCGCGTTGTTATTTGGCGGAAGGGTTTGATTATCCTGTCGGCAAGCCGAACGCGGTGGGGTATTACAAGGCTCGAGGCTTCTGGCCAAATGGTCACCTTGGTGAAGATTGGAATGGTGGTAGTGGTGGAGATTCGGATGAAGGTGACCCCATCTATGCCATGGGGAATGGCATTGTGGTCTTTTCTGATGATGTGCGCGTCGGTTGGGGTAATTGTGTCATCATTCGGCATGTTTATCGTGAAGCAACGGGCAAGATCGAGATGGTTGATTCTCTTTCAGGTCATCTTTTGGAACGAAAAGTAAAGGTTGGCCAACTTGTTGAGAAGGGGCAGTTGATAGGACTGATGGGAGGGAATAACGGGATGTACCCTGTGCATTTACATTTTGAAGTTCGCAAGAATTTGAACATTGGCATGAACCGCTCCCAGTTTGCGCGTGATTACTCGAACTACTACAGTCCCACCGCATTTATTGAGGCGCACCGTCACCTCTCGGCGGATTCGAAGCGATATGAGATCCCAATTAATACCTTTGCGCCTTATGGGGGTGAAGTCACTGGAGACCAAAAATCTGCGGCAGGTGTTACCTCCTCCGGTGGTGTCATTCGCACGGGTAAGGGGTTAAGCATTCCTGTGATCAATGGTTCCGGAGGATACACCCCAGGTTCAGGTATCTATGGGGTTGATAAAATCAAAGGTGGAAGCTCCGCGCCGGTTACTCCTCCCATTAAATCGGTTGAGGGGGCGCCTGTCGTTCCTGAGTCAAAAGATGATTTCTGGTCTCGTCTCAAATTAAAGATGGCGGACGGTCAGGTCACTACGGGTATTGAGGAGAAAAAATAGCAACTCAAGAGATGATCTCAACAGGGCAAGGTGGCATCGCTTTGAGAAAAGCTCGACCATAGGGTTTGGTGAGGATGCGATTATCAAGAATGGCGCAGATGCCTTGATCGCGTTTGGAGCGAATGAGTCTGCCAACGCCCTGACGCAGTTTGAGGATGGCTTCGGGCACAGAGTATTCGATAAAAGGATTACCTCCGTTCTCTTCAATGTGTTCCAGTCTCGCTGCCGTAAGTGGATGATCTGGCACCGCGAAGGGAAGCTTGGTGATGATGACATTACTTAGTGCTTCTCCTGGTACATCTACCCCGGTCCAGAAGCTCTCGGTGCCAAAGAGAATGCTGTGCGTATCTTTGCGAAACTCGATGAGCATTTGATGACGTGGAAGTTTGCGTCCCTGCACGAGCAATGTCCATCTGCGCTTTTCGCAGAATGCTTCCATCTGTTCGGCGATGCGGTTCATCTGCGTATAACTAGTAAAGAGCACAAAGGCACGTCCTTGTGAGAGGTCGAGAAAATGTTCAATCCAGAGGGGGAGCGCGGCTTCGTGCTCCTTGGTTCCCGGTGGCGGCATGGATTTCACGAGATAGAGCCGCATCTGTTTGGAAAAATCAAAAGGACTGGCGATACTTACGGCCACGGTGTCACTGGCTCCAACACGGTTGCGGAAGTAACGCAGGTCATCACCATCTCCAGCGCCCAGTGTGGCGCTGGTGAGGATGCAGGCGCGATCGCCTCGAAAAAAAAGTTTCCCCAATTGTTCACTGACATCAATGGGCGCGCTGTGCAGGCTGACCGCATGATTTTCACCGTGACTACGTTCAACCCAGTAAACGTGATTTTCTTCACCCTGGTCGAGAAATGCGACCACACTGCTTCGCACTGCGATAAGACGTCTCGCGAGATCGTGAAATTCTAAACGCGTGTTTTCATTCTTTGCGGCATCACCTGCTGATTTGGCGCGTTCGATGACTTTAAAGAGAGGGAGACTCAAGGTGTCCTCGACCAGTCCGGTCTCGCGAACTCGAGACTCTCTCGATTGAGGGTTTTGAAAATGAGCAGAAACTTCCACCGCACGAAAGAACATTTCTAAAGCATCTAACGCGTCAGTCACAACTCTTGAACCTGCGGCATCGCTTTGGTGGGGGAAGTAACCCTTGCGAGTGCGAGGATTAAAGAGACGTTGTAATTCAAATCGGATATTACTTTCTGAAAGATGAATACCGAAGGCGCGCGCAGCAACGCTCTCGATGGTATGAGCTTCGTCTACGATGAGGAAGTCGTGGGGATATAGAAAATTGGCATCCTCAGGCAACACATCCTCGGTGGAAGAAAGTAGCGTGAAGAACAGAGTATGATTCATGACAATCACGTCCGCTTCGGCCATTCGTCGGCGCACTGCTTGATAAAAACACCGCGTGCCACCGCAACGCCGAGCAGTGCAAACATGAGCTTCACTGCAAACTTGGGACCAAACCTTGGGTGAAGGAGAGAAGTCGAGATCACTCAAGCTGCCGTCATGAGTTTTTTGACTCCATTCCCAGAGAAGTTTTAGCTCTGCTTGTTCACTGGAAGTAAAAAGATCTGGGGTGCCCTGAAAAGCTCGATCGAGACGTTGCGGGCAGAGATAGTTGCCGCGACCTTTGAGTAGCTCTGCGTGAAAGGGGGTTTGGATAATTTTTTGAACGATAGGCAAATCTTTGTGAATGAGTTGCTCTTGAAGATTGATCGTATGGGTTGTGATGATGGCTTTACGTTTGTTCTCGACCGCAAAAGTGACTGCGGGTAAAAGATAGGCGAGGGATTTGCCAACCCCCGTCGCGGCTTCGATGACGACTGGCCTTGTCTTCTCCAGTGCTTTGCCTACAATTTTGGCCATGCGTTGCTGCTGTGGTCGGAATTCAAAGTCGGGCGACTGGGCGAGGATGCCATCTGCCGAAAAGGCCTGTGACATACGCTCGGCAAGCGAGGGTAGCGCGGCGCTTTCTGCATCAGAGGCAAGGTGAATCATCTTTAGTTCGTTACGTGCGAAGCAGAGTGGACGCAAGGCGCTTACTTACCGACTTGTCCTAACTTGGGGGCAGGGACACCCTCACTTGACTCAGGGCGCTTTATGTTGAAGTCTCAGTCCGCGAATGCAGCAGTTCAAGAAAACCTTCAAATTCCTCGTAGATGCACTGAATGCATCATGGTCTTGGCTGCGCCGGGTGCGTTACGGAACATCATACACGCTGCTGTTTGTGATAGCTCTGATGTTTCTCTTTCAAGCCAGAGATTACCATCTTCCCTATGTTTTGAAGACACCCTCGAATATTAATGAATTACCGAAAGGATGGGGCCCCGCGCCTGACCTATCCTATATCGCGCTGTATCTGCTTGCCTATCTTAGGCTATTCATATTGCTGGGTTGCCTAGTCTATCATGTGCACATTTTGCGGGTATACCCTTCAATTGAGAAAATGATCAAGCCAACTTGGTTGGCTTGCTTTGTCTTGATCGGTTGGGTTGTAGTAAGTCAGATATATGATTACTGGGAATACCAGCATAGCAATGTTTCGGGAGAGTTGTTATCAATCGCGGCCTTTACCATTCATCTGTTATTAATTTCGGCGCTCTTGCTCTCTCCGCCATTGTTGATGAGCTATTATGCACGCAGCAAGATTTTGGAGCGTTATATTCTCAGGTCATTTCTGCAACCGTTAGTATTTTGCTTTGTGGCTTTTGCTACTCTTTGGATCGTGATGGACTTGCTCAATAACATGCAGGATTTCCAGCAAAACCATATCGAACGCGTGCAGATAGCGATTTTTTATCTCAAATTGCTCCCATTCATCTATGTGACGGTTGCTCCGATTTCGTTGCTTCTGTCTACGCTTTATGTGCTTGGAAGAATGTCGCGCACCAACGAAATCATCTCCATGCTGGGCATTGGTAAGAGCATTGCTCAAGTTTTGCGCCCTGTCTATATCGTCGCACTATCCGCTTCGTTTTTAGGTATTGTTGCCAATTACGAAATGGCACCCACGGCAGCGGGAAACAAAGAAAAATTGCTTGAAAATGTGAAAGATGGCATGGGTGGAAATATCATGGTGATGGCCATGATGTATAAAAATACGGAAGCTAGACGCACTTGGTTTGTGGGATCCGTACCTCAGAATTTTCAAACAGATTCGATGAGACGTGTCGAGGTGCATCAGGAAGATGAGCAGGGGAATCTTAAAAAAGCCTGGATCGCCAGGAGCGCGAGATGGTGGCCAGACGCTAAGATTTGGTCATTTTATAACGGAGTGGAAATTAACTACAACAATGGGCAGGTAGTTTCGATGAATAAGTTTGACTATGGTGACGGTTATCCGAGGACCGACGTGGAAAATTGGACAGAGACGCCTTGGGGGTTGGTCAGTGGATCGTTGGCTCCAGACTTCCTTGGGGTTCCGCAGCTTATCTCGTATATCTATTCAAATAGCAGTTATAGCAGCGCTAAATTATCACCTTTCTGGGCGCATTTGTTTTACCGGTTTTCACTTCCCGTCTCATGTCTTATCGTCGTGATGTTTGCGGCACCACTTTCACTGGTGTTTTCGAGACGCGGCTTAGTTGGGGGCATGGCCAGCGCGGTAATATTTTTCTTCATCATGATTTTCTTGGATAATATGTTTTTGAATCTAGGCAAAAGGCACCATATTCCTGCGATTATTGCAGTCTGGATACCACACCTTTTGCTGGGTTCAGTCGGCGTGTATCTTTATTACATGCGCGCGCAGAATCGCGAGTTACCTGCGTTCACCTTGAAGTTCTTTAGTGGGATCTTCAATTTTATGAAGGGGAGCAAGCTCTCCAAAGTTTGATAATCATAGATACAATATCTTCGTATGCAGCAAGCTTGGAATCTTAAATCTCGCGCGCACGAGTGCGCTCGTCTCAGCCGTCCGTTTGAGGAGGGGGAGGTGTTTTACACGGCTATCTACTTTGATACCGAAACAGGAGAGTTTGTTCGTCGCGATGTGTCTCTTGATGGATGGGATGAAGAAGTGCTCGAACGTACGCCCTTCTCTTACTGGAAATCGGAATACGTCAAACCGGAGTCTATCAAGCAGAAGGTGGAGATTTCTGGTAAAGAGAGTCCTGAAGGTCTTCTGCAAAGGTTGATTGAGGAGGACGACTCTAAATCAGAGAATGCACGATATATTCTGGCGCTGATGTTGGAGCGCAAAAGACAAATTTCACCGAAGGAAGTGAAAGAGTCTGAGCATGGTAAAATGATTATCTATGAAAATAAAAAGACCGGAGAAGTTTATATTATACGTGATCCCGAATTGAAGCTGGATGAAATGGA
>VFKY01000306.1 GCA_009885275.1 Verrucomicrobiota bacterium
CTGAGTAAAGGTAACGGGATGGAACTCGCTTTATCGACCCCCTGGGGCAGTAGCGTGACCAAGCTTGGTGATTTGTCTTCTCTCACCGCAAGCTCTGAAGATACTAACTCGCTGCCGATGGCGACATGGCGTAACGGATCGCGCTTTCGTGTCTGGGTTGGCGGGAAGGCTGACATCGCCTTGACGACAACGTTGATGGGGGATCGCACGCTCAATAGTTCACAGATAAGAGCCATGGCGGTGGCGGAATCATTCAATCATAAAAATGAAGCGGAGACAGAGGATCAGGAGCCGGTGACCACCTTTGTAGATATCGCAGGCGAACAACGGCTTGTTGCTTCGGTGGCTGACTCGCAACTTCATGTCGTGACTTCAGGTGGCGTTGTCCCCCTTGATCCTAGCTCCATTAAGGAGATGCGCAATGTGACCGAAGATGTGCAGCAGGTCGGGGTGGATGATGCGCCATGGTTTCAGATGGAGCTATGGGGGGGCGGTTCCGTGATGGGGCAACTGCGTGAAAGCACGGTGCGATTTCGGTTCCAACAATCAGAGTGGCGGGTGCCTGTTCAGGAGTTGATCCGTCTGGTCAATCCGGCTCCGAAGATATCCGATGTCACTCTGGCAAGAATTGGCCAGCTCATTCGTGATCTTGGTCATGATGATTGGAAGATGCGTGAGAAGGCGAGCGGAGAATTGAAGGTGCTTGGAGTAATGGCCCGCACCAGCTTGCAGGAAGCTTTCAAACAAAGCGAAGATGCAGAAGTAAAGCATCGCGTTGAGCTCATTCTCGGGGAGCTGGAGTGAACCCACGCTCCATGCTTTGTAGGGCAAGCGCTCCGCTTGCCTCAGATGACGGCGGCGAGCGGAGCGCTCGTCCTACAAAGATGTTTTACAGAGGCCCCGGTAGTGACGGCATCTTGCCGTCATGAACAGATTTTACCGTTGATGACAGGGTGTCGGCATTACCTCAGGGCCAACATTTTCTCTTTCCTAGCCCAAGAAAAACAAGACATTGCCGGTTCATACGTATAGTTTTAAATGGAAATGAACGAAATCCTTCCCACCACGGCTCAGCCTTTTGCAGAGGCGTCGCGTCGTGTGGAGAGTCGGATGTGGGTGAGAAAATCCCTAATCGTATTACTGAAGACATGGCCCTATGCTTTGCTGGCTGTGGCGAGCTTGATGCTCATGCGTATATTGGGGGCTGAGTTTGCGACCTTGCCCTTAGCACTTGTAGCTGTTTTTATTTGGATGGTGTGCGCTTCGATTTGGGCTTGGAGAAAAAAACCGTCTTCTTATGCGGCGCTGTCATTTTGGGATCAACAGACTGCGCGCAATGATGCCTTTGCTAATGCTTGGTGGTTTGAACATCAATCGGTTCGCAGCGCGGCTGAGCAACAACACCTCGATAATTATCAAGTCCGGCTTCCTGAGGCATTGAAGAATCTTGAGCGGGATATTGTTTTACCCCGAGTGCGTTGGCTTACTTTGATTCCCTTGTCGGCTTTTATGATTTTGCTCTTGCCTCACGGCACGGGTTTGCGCTTGCCGGATATTTCGCTTAATCAACACGGCATAGATATTGCCGAGAAAGAGGGGAAAAAGCTTGCCGAGAAAACGATCGACCCTGCAAAAATGCAATCGCTCACGGAAGAAGAAAAAAAGGAGTTGGAGAAACTTCAAGCGAAGGTTCAAGAGGCGGCCAAGGCATTGCAGGATGACAAGTCAAAGACCGCTCGTGAAGTGCTTTCTGAATTGGAAAAAAGCGCGAGGGACGCAGAACGTCTCGCGGCAAAGCTTGGTGCCGGCGAAGGGGCTTGGGCTTCTGAACAGATGATCACTGAGATGCGCAAACACGCTGACACATCAGAGATCGGCGATGCGACGGCGAATAAATCTGCGGAGAACACCGCGCGTGAAGCTCAGAAGCTCGCTGACAAACTCAAAGACGATAAACTTACTCGTGAAACCATGGATCGCTTTGAGATCACCCTTAAAGAGATTGGTGTCCAAGGTCAGAAGGAAGATAAGGAGCGCACGGTGGGGCAGCATTTGTTGAATGCTGATAAAAATATGTCCCAATCATTGCCGCAGGAAGCAAGCAAGGAGTTTCAGGCATTGGCAGATAAAATGCGGACGATTGCGGCTCGCGAAAAAGCGCGGGAGCAACTGGAAAAGTTAGCGCAACAACTTCGGCAATCGGGCAGTGACATTGCTGGTGAGGGATCACAAGGCATGCAGCAACTTGCGGGCAGCCCTGGAGAACAGGGGCAGGGAGCACAGGGGAATCAAGGTCAACAGTCATCGCAGCAACAGATGCAGGCGATGCAGAACGCGCCGCAAATGCAACCGATGCAGTCTCCGGGATTATCCAACGCACCGCAAGGGCAGGGGCAACAAGGCAATGCTCAGCAAATGAGTGCGATGACTCCCGTACCGGGAAGTGGTCAACCGGGACAAGCACTGCCAGCACCGGGAAATGGTCCGCCGAGCAACGATCCAAACAGCAAGCCCATGTTGATCGCGCCGATTCCAGGGACTCAGCCTGGACAACCGTCAAACATCGCCATTCTTGGAACTATACCGGGATCGAATCCAGGAGGATTGCAGGCCGGTAATGGCACAGCTCAGATGGGAAACACTCCCACGCAACAAAGTAAGGCGGCCAATCAAGCCACAGTGAATGCCCAGCGTAATGCCGACGGAGCTTCCTCTGTACGTGCGGTGGAGGGTCAGGCTCACCCAGAGAATGCCAGTCGATCAGCTCAGGCGGCAACGATCCAAGCGATTACAGCGGAGGAGAACGCTCTGGATGATCAGGCCTTGCCTCCCGCGCGACGAGAGCAGGTTCGCCGTTATTTTACAGAACTTCGCAAACGATTTGAACAACAACCGTAAGACCATCAATCACCGAAACATACCATGGAAAAAAAATCTGCCGCCAATGTCGTTGATATTCGCAATGCTCCTCAGCGTCCTCTTGAAGTAGAGTTGGAACAGTTTCGAGAACACTTCACGAAGTTAAAAGCAGAGATTCAAAAAGCCATTGTGGGCTATGATCAATTGCTGACAGACACGCTGGTGGCCATCTTCTCTGGTGGGCATGTTTTATTTGAAGGCGTGCCAGGCCTCGGAAAAACCTATCTAGTGCGGGTACTCTCGCAAGTGGTGGGGCTTGAACCAGGTCGAGTGCAGTGTACGCCCGACCTTATGCCGGCTGACATTCTTGGCACCCACATCGTGAACGAAGACAGCAATGGTCGTCGTGTTCTTCACTTTGAAAAAGGTCCGGTCTTTAAGAATCTTCTACTAGTGGACGAGATCAATCGGGCCACTCCCAAGACACAAGCAGCTTTGCTCGAAGTGATGCAAGAGCGCGCAGTGACCGCAGGCGGGGAGCGTCACATTTTACCTGAGCCATTCTTCGTGCTCGCCACTCAAAACCCCATGGAAATGGAAGGAACCTATCCTCTGCCAGAAGCGCAGTTGGATCGTTTCATGTTTAAAATCAAAGTGCCATTTCCGACCTTGGAGTCACTCGTGGAGATCTCACGCCGCACCACTGGATTTGATGAGCCGAAGTTGGAGAGTGTTCTTTCGGGTGCGGAGTTGATGCGCTTGCAGCATGTCATCGCCCAAATTCCCGTGGCTGATCCTGTTGCGCACTATGCCTCTAAGCTCGTGTTGGCATCGCATCCTGATCAATTGGGAGTTCTTCCCTCGGTGAGCCGATATGTATCCTACGGAGCCAGTCCTCGAGGTCTTCAGGCCCTGATCCGTGGAGCGCGTGTTTGGTGTGCGCTGCGTGGTGGCACGGCCGTGAGTATTCAAGATGTGCAGGGGGTAGCGCTCGTTGCGCTGCGTCATCGTATGATTCTGAATTTTGAAGGAGAAGCTCAACAAATTAAAGTGGATGCGTTGATCGAAGAGATACTCAAGCAGGTGGCAACTCCAGCCATGGAAGCGGCATGAGTTTGCTTACCGGTAGTGACGGCATCTTGCCGTCATTCTTAAAAACAACTTATGACGGCAAGATGCTGTCACTACTCATGACACGATGAAAATAGGCGCTGCACCATACTCGCATGGAGTCTTTCGCCCAAAGTTCATCATCGCGTTATTGATGACGGCTTATTTGTCTCTAGCTTCTCTTTTTGCCGATCCAGTAGCAGATTTTGATAAAACTTCTCTCACGCTGCGCACCGCGCTCCACTACGATCCATCGGTTTTATCCCCGCTGCAAAAACTAGTGGATCAATACAGAGCAGTGGGCCGATCAGAAGAATTGGTGGCACTCTATGTGGCCCATCTTACTCAATATCCTCAGGATGCTAACTCCAAGTTGGTATTGGCGCGTGTTTATATGGCGCTCCGGGACAAACGTGCTGAAGCTTTTCTCAAATCGGCAGTCACGCAACATCCTGATCATGCACTGCTGGTCTGGCAGCAGGCCATGTATATGGAATCTCAGCACGACGCCAAAGCCATCGAGGAAATGGCAAAAGCTGTGGCGCTCGAAAAGTCGGCTGTGCGTCGTGCTCAGTGGTTTGGCGAATTGATGAAAGCGGTTTCAGTGCAGGGTAGGGAGGACCTTCTTCTCGTTCAAACCAAACAGTTAATCGATGAAGGGGCATTGAATGGAGAACAAAGGCTGCGATGGGCGAGACAGGCGGTGTCTTACAAGCTGTTTAAAACAGCGACTGCTATGCTGCAAGAATTGAATCCTGAGTCTTTGAGTACCGATGGATCTGTCGAGGTAGCGCTTTTGCAAGCTGAGGTCATGAGTGCCAATGGGCAGACCAAGGAGGCGGGCCAAGCTCTGGATGCATTGCTTGGGAAGTTGGCCCCTGATTACTGGAGGCGCCGTGAGGTTTTCATGTTGCGTCTCGACTTGTCGAGCTCTGGTGAAAGAGAGGCTTTAGTGGAGCTAGCTCGATCAAAGTGGAATGATGCCAATGGCAAAACGGAAGTTAATGCGTTGACGTTTGCGGATGTGCTCGAAGCATCGCATCGCAGTCATGAATCACTTGGTATGTTGCGTGAAGCTTCGAACTTGCTTCCTAAATCAAGAGTGATTGAGTCACGCCTTCTTGATGCCTGGGACAAGGACGGCGTCACTGAGGATTCGTTGAGTTGGCTGGCTGATAAAATCAAACAGAATCCGAGTCGCGATGACCTCGCTTTGCGGCAGGTGCGCTGGATGTTTGCGGTGAATCAAAGCACTCAAGCGCTGTCTGCATTTACAGGGTTGATGGGAAAGCTTCCTGAGATTCAACAAGTTGAGCGCAGCATGGAACTTGCGCGTTGGTTGCGCCGACGCAATCAACTCACGGAAGCATCGAACGTGTTGGAGGCTATCATGCAACGCGCGGTGAATCGTTGGGATCTACGTCGTGAACTGGCGGAGCTTTATTTGGTACAACAACGAAAGGAGGATGCCGCCAAACTTTTCATCGGTGATTGGAGTCGTGATCTCGCCAATGATACCCGATTGGAAATTGCACAATTCCTTTTGAATAAGCAATGGTGGACAGAAGCCAAGACATTGCTGGCTCCGTGGTTGGCGCAACAGAAGGATGCTTTCGATGGGATACTTTTGCTCACTAAAATTCACGAAAAACTTGGGGAGGATGAAAGTGTGGAATTGATGTTGAGCAGGGCCCGCGCACTCTGTGATACTGACATGCGTTATCAGGCATGGTTGACTACGGCATGGGATTATGCGGAGTCTCGCGAGCACCAGGAGCGCTGGTTTAATGCAGAGGCAACGCGTCTTTCATCAGAGATTGATGAGGCTAATCCACTGTCGAACTTCAATCGCTGGGTTGCCCTGATTGAATTGGCGCAATCACATCAGGAGATAAAATTGGCGGAAGTTCTTCTGATCAAACGCATGGCTATGGCAGTCGTGCCAGACGATAAAAAACGAGTGCTTGAGAAGCTGAAGCTTGATCTGGTTTCAGCGGACACCACTCGGGCGACAGAGACGGAATCTGGATTGCGTAAAATGATGCAAGAGGATGACGAGCATGCGGAAGATTATCGATTAAGGCTTATTTTATTTTATGCCAAGATGGAGAGATCAGATCTTACTGCGGAACTGATAAACAAACTTAACGCTGCGAAATGCACAGAAGCCGCTCAATTGCGGGCAGTCATTACGTTGCTACAAGCTCAAGGCGGTTCATCTTTGGCGCTTGCCTGTGCGGAACGACTGACTCAACTTGAACCGGGAGATCGCGCCTGCTGGTCGCAGTGGATGTCGTTACTTGTCCAAGAAGGAAGAGAAGAGCAACTGCGTTATGCCTTGCGAGTTGTGATAAGCAAGGCTCATGATTGGAGTTTGAAGACCGAAATTCTGGAAGATTTACAAAAGCATTTACTCACCAGTCACTGGCGTGGCATTTTGCGTGAGCTAAATGGAGGGGATGATAGCTGGGCAGCCGCGCGACGTGCTGCGGTGGAATTGGACACGCTCGATCTTACGCAAGAGCAACGCCGTTGGACTGACTGGCTACTGGCTTTTCTGAGTGGAAAACTTGGTGACATCCCAGCAGTGCAAGATGCGCTTAACAAATTTAAAAAATTGGATGAGAAGCAGTGGATTCCCTTTCCGGACGGCATGGAGCTCTCTGTTTCTCAAGGACGCCTGTGGTTGGAGCGCCTCTTAAAAAATGAAGAGGAGCCATCCCGTAAGGTAACGGATCGAGGACCTCTCGCTCCTTTTACCATGCGATGGGGATTTGCTTTAGATGAGAATGTCATCATCAATAAAGTGCTTCTTTCTGCCGATTCAAAAATGGTTTATCTTTGTGATGATCGTCAGCAAATTCACGCCTTGGATTGCATGACTGGTAAGTTACGTTGGGAGCTGAATATAACTGGAGCATCGGCAGATGGGGCGGCACTAAAAAATGCACGGCTGACGTTACCTGTTCGTGGCGGATCGAGTGGTGCTCGTCCGCGCTATAATAACGGTCAAGCGGACATCAAATTGCCAGTAGCCCTCGCGGAGTTCGATCATCATCTTTGCTACATTTCTGGCGATCAAGTGATCTGTGTTAAAAGTGAGACGGGGGAGTTGCTTTGGAAAAATAACTTGAGCGACGACTCATCAAGTCTTTCAATGGCACAACAAACACTGCAAAGCAGAATAGGCATCATGAATGATTGTGTTGTCGTCTGGCAACCCGGTTCTTCCGTGGTATCCGCCTTACATTTGATGAGTGGAAAACTTTCATGGCAGACAAAGATACCCGCACCGGCAAATCCGCCGTACAACCCCAACAATAATTGGGGAGGCTATGATCAATATTCCATGATGAAGACAGGATTGAGCATGGCCGATGGCACAGTCTTTGTTTCGCACAAGAGCGCGGCCTTGCTTCGGATTGACGATGGCACAGTACTTTGGCGCTTGAGCTCGGAGAGCACCCCTAGTTTTCCCATTGAATTGAACTCTAGTGACGAAGAGGGTTTTAAGGGTATTCTCTCGAATGCTCCTTACCAAATAGCGGTCATTTCTGGTTCCTCGGTTTCGATGGCCCGAATGAGGCATATGGGAGGAATGAGCAATCCACGTTGGACGTATGGAAATGGTGTTAGCGCAGTGCTTCAAGGTAATTACGCAGGATATGCTTTGATGCATCATGATCAGATATGGGCAATCAGTGGCAGCGGTACCGCGGAAATTTCCATGATGGGCTTGCCTTTATCACAGCATTTATTCAACGGCACCATCGCAGGTTTTGCGGGAGATGTCTTGATTGGGATTAATGGTCAAAGTATCGAAGCTGTTTCGCTCAATAGAAAAGCGACAGGAACATTGCTCACAAAACGCAGTAACGATGCTGACGCGAGCGGCATCGAATACGACGACACCTCAGTCGCGGTGAGTGATACGAGAGTCTATCAATACGCAAATGGTCGCCTTCGTGCTGCGGATGTGCGTAATGGCACCGTTCTCTTCGACGTTACACTCCCAGAAGAAGCAAAAGCCTGGAAGAAGACATTTGTCAAAGAAGTTGCCCCGCTGTCCATTCCCGGCTTCGCCATGCGCCAGCAATCTAATAACCGTCGAAGCTATCTTCCCAAGGGGATTCTGTTGCAGGATAATCAAGGTGGTGGAGTCATTTTGGAAAACACTTCCGTTGCGACTCAAGACTTTTGGATTTTCCCCGTGTCAAACTCCGGTATGGTTTGTCTCTCAGGCATCGCCACGGAAACCACTCAACCCAACGCAACAAGCCCGTGAGCGAATCCATTACCCGCGAAGAATTGTTTGATGCGCACTTCCTTGATCGGTTGCGCACCCTTGCTTTACGGCTTCGCAAGCGTCGGCAACTGATGCGTCGCGGGATGCAGAGCACCCCAGCCACTGGTCACACACGCGAATTTAAAGATTATCGTCATTACACGGCTCGTGATGATTTTCGGGCGATTGATTGGAGACTTTATGCGCGTTTGGAGAAACTGTTTGTGCGACTCTATGAAGAGGTGCAGGAATTGCATGTTCATATTGTTGTGGATACAAGCGGATCCATGGCGTTGCCATTTACGGATAAACGTCGACAAGCATTACGCTTCGCGGTGGCGCTGGCCTATCTTGGGCTATCAGGGCAACATCGCGTTAGTCTCTATTCCATGGGGGATACGATACGTCGGGAGTTGCCTCCGCTAAGAGGACAGGGCAATATTGACAAGGTCATTAATGCGGTGACGCAATGGGAGTGTGGTGGTTTCACTGATCTTGAAAAATGCTTTACCGATTTTCGTCCTACACGTCAGCGATTTGGCAGCATCTTTGTCATCTCTGATTTCTTTGGCCGTGATATGAATTCAGCGGTGGAAGCGGTGAACAAGGCGGCTGGCTGGACAGGAGAGACGCACTTTGTTCAAATCGTTCATCCTTGGGAGCAGAAGCCGGATCTCGATGGTGAAGTCGAACTTGCGGATGTGGAGACGGGTGAGAAGCGCCGTTTCTGGATCACCAAAAGGGAAGTTAAACTCTACACCGAGATGTTTGATGCCTTCAGTGATAACTTGAGTAAAGCTTGTGCGAGTCGGCAAATTGATTTCTTTCGTTGCACCAGTGATGAGCCATTTGAAGATCGCTTCCTCGAATTATTAACTCGTGGAAGCGCATTGGCGGGAGCTTAAAATATGACCTTCCTCCACGCCTCCTATCTCCATCTCCTCTGGCTAGGGCTTATCCCATTAGCTTTGTGGCTGTTTCGTCGCAAGGCAAAACGCGTTCAGGTATCGACGTTATTGTTTTTTCGAACACTGGCTCGCGAGCATCAGGAGTCGGCATGGTTGCGTCGTCTCAAGAAAATTCTCGCGCTCTTATTGACCTTATTGGTGATCGCATTCGCAGTGTTGGCTCTGGCGCGTCCGTTTCGTGAAGGCGATGGGGAGACGCCGAAGAGCTTGGTTATTTTACTGGATCGATCTGCTTCGATGTCTGCTGTCGATAGCAATGGTAAAACGCGACTGGATGACGCGAAGCTACTGATCAAAGAGCGACTTAATGCGCTCCCAGAAAATGTCATCACGTCCCTTGTTGTTTATGATGCCAAGCCCGATGTGGCGCAATCTCGCAGCACTAACCGGCGTGAGCTTATTCGTATACTCGATGAAGTGCAGGCTGCGCCCATGGAGGACAAGCCAGAGGAAGCAGTTGAGGTGGCGAAGCGTTTAGCGACATTGGATGAGCCTTCAGAAGTATGGCAGGTTAGTGATCATATCGGCCCGAAAGAAATTTCTACCGATACAAAAATACGCACTCGTTCGTTTCAAGTCGCCTTGGAAAAACCCATGAACATTGGTATCACGGGTTTTCAGATTCGTCCCGCTCCCTTGTCGAGAAATCACTTTGACGCCTTTGTCGAAATCACTGCGGCAGGATCGAATGTCAAGGTAGTAGAGGCTACTCTGGAAGCTCGGCTTGATGGTCGTCCAGTGCAGTTGCGTGAGTTGGAATTGAAGCCTGGTGAGAGCATTAAATTGATTTTGCCGCTTGAGGGAGGGAAGGGGCAGCGATTGGAAATGGAAGTGCGCGTCGCTGAAGATTGTTTCCTTTGGGACAATGTAGCCATTGCTCCCTTGCCGGAGACTAAACCTTTGGTTGTCGCGTGGTTTTCAGAAAATCCTGATCCCTTTGTCGGGCTAGCATTGTCGTCTTTACTTGCCGAGGATCGCATTCAAGTCCTCAAGGGGGGCATCAAGGACTGGCCCATCAAGGAGAAGCCTGATGTTTATGTTTTTGAAAATTGGTTGCCTAAGGAATGGCCCAAAAATGCCCCTGCACTGATATTGAACCCGCCTGTCAGCGCTGGTCCGATCCAAGCTCGTAAACTTGATAAGGGGGTGCCGTATGATGCGGTGCGTTCTGTGTTGCCAGATCATCCTGTGCTCTATCGGGTTGCGAGTGGGCGTGTCGCAGTAACGCAGACCAGTGTTCTTAATGTCAGTGATTCTCTTGAGACGTTGTGGATGGCGGGTAATGAACCTGTTCTCGCGGCTGGTGAGGCTGGGGGGCAGCGCATTGTTGTCGTCGGATTTGCGCCGAGTCGTAGTGAGCAACTTGCTTTGCTTTCGTCGTTCCCCTTGCTCATTGGAAATGCCATCTATTGGTGCGCGGAAAATAATGAGGCACTGACTACATTAAAACCAAAACGATCAGGGGATATCGTGGCAGTGAATGCTGATTCTGTGAAATGGCATGTATGGGATGGAGCCCGTGTTCGTGATTTCACGGAAGATGTTAAAGGCGGATGGTTGGAGTTACGGCATCTCGGAGTGTATGAAACTGAAAATGGTAAATCCGAAGCCACGTTGCTTTTGTCATCACGTGAAACTGATGTGTCAGCACTTGATATTAGCAAAACGCCGGTGGAGAACGGTAAGCTCCAAAACTGGACGAGCGGCGCTAATTGGAGCACGGCGTTACTTTGGACGTTGTTGAGTTTGCTCTTGTTGGAGAGTTGGTTGTTTCACCGACATGCAGTCTATTGATGGAGAAGAAGTATGGATTGGGAATCACCTTATTTACTTTTATTGATACTTCCCGCACTGGCGTTCCTGCTATTGGCGGAGCGTAAGTCAGGGCATCCCATGTCATCGGAAAGAAAGCGATTTCTCCTGATGGTTCGCGCCTTGGGAATCATTCTGGCGATCACCTCTCTGGCTGGACCGGCGAAAGTGGTTTCCAGCACCCAGCGCGCTGTAGTGCTCGCGCTTGATGCCAGTCAGAGCATGGGTGAAGAGGGGGTTAAGAGAGTTCTCGATCAAGCTCAGGAGTTGCGCGGCAATTTGCCCAGTGATGTTGATGTTTCTTACCTCGCTTTTGGTGGTGAACCTCAGTTGTTTCGTCAGGAGGAATTGATTTTGGATGAAGGTAAAACGCTTTTAGGCTTCATGGAAAAACAGGGAGGACAGAGCAATTACGCTTCAGCAGTGGAGTATGCTCGATCACTTTTTCCTGCGGGTACTTCACGGCATGTGGTGTTCATTGGCGACGGACATGAAACGCGTGGGAGCTTGCGTGATGCTGCTCGCGCTGCCGCCATGGCTGATGTGCATCTTCACGCTTTACCCGTGGCAGGCACACGCAAGCCGGACATCAGGGTACGCCAAATTTTACCAAGCCAGAGTCGTTTGCACGAGGGCGCAGCATTGAAGCTTGCAGTTCAGGTCGAGAGCACCATGGAAGGTGAGGGTACGCTGAAATTGTTTGAGAACGGAGTTGAAGTTGAGAGGCGTCAAGTGAAGGCAGAAGTGGGAAAAATCATTGAAGAAGTATTTACGCGACATCCCAATACTCGGAACATTTATAAGTATCGCGCGGTGCTAGAGGGGTTTGTGGGTGACGCTATTCCTGCCAATAACGAAGCTCTGACTTTGGTGGATGTCCGTGGGCGACTTCGCTTGCTATATGTCGAGGGCGACATTCCCGAATCGCAGTATCTTATTCAAGCGATGGAGAAGGAGGGGATTCAGCTCGATCTGAGAGCTCCCGGGAATATGCCAAACACTCCTCAGGAATTGAGCGGCTATGATGGCGTCATTCTTTCGGATGTGCCAGCACACAAGGTTGGTGAAAACGCAATGGTCGCTATTCGCGAGTACGTGGATAAACTTGGCGGAGGATTCATCATGCTGGGCGGACCCAATTCATTTGGTGTGGGTGGCTATTTTCGTACGCCGATTGAAGAGATTCTCCCTGTTCGATTGAAAGCACCTGATGAAGAGGAGAAGCAAAGCAGTGCGTTGGCATTGGTGATCGACCGTTCGGGATCTATGTCTGGTGAGAAGCTTGAGATGGCGAAGAGTGCCTCCATTGCCACAGCCGATGTGTTGACTCGGAATGACAGCCTTGGTGTGTACGCCTTCGATAGTGAGGCTCATGTGGTTGTGCCCATGACGCGACTGACGTCCAGTGCTGCGGTTGCGGGACAGATTGCTGGTATATCGAGTGGTGGCGGCACGAATCTCTACCCGGCCATGGTGGAAGCGCGCAATGCCTTGCAACGGGTTAAAGCAAAGATCAAACACATGATCATTCTCACCGATGGTCAGACATCGGGGCAGGGCTATGAAGCGATGGCTTCACAATGCCGAGCGGAAGGTGTGACCATTTCCACGGTGGCTATCGGACAGGGGTCCCATGTTGGACTATTGCAGGCGATTGCCAGTCTTGGTGGTGGACAATCCTATACGACCATGGATGCCAGCAACATCATGCGTATCTTTACTCAGGATACGCTCATTCATACTGGACGAATGATTCGTGAGGAGGCTTTTGAGCCGCAATTAGTGGAGCGTCATCCCATTCTCGCGGGATGGGATAAATTCGATTCTCCACCGCTTCTAGGGTATGTGAAGACGTTGCGTAAGAGCACGGCTCAAGTGCCATTGGTGACGGATATTGGGGATCCATTGCTGGCGCATTGGCGTTATGGTTTAGGCAAAGTGACGGCGTTTACTTCTGACTCAAAAAGCCGTTGGGCAAGCCTTTGGATCAGTCGATGGAATGGGTTCGGGCAATTCTGGTCGCAGGTACTTCGAGAAACCGCTCGTCCGCCCCAAGGTCAAAATATGGATTTACGCTGTGACTTAGTAGGGGATGAAGCACGTGTAAGTGTTGATGTGATGCAAGATGCTGGCACACGAGGCAACGAAGCCAAGGTCACGGCAGAAGTCTATTTTGTCTCTGCTGAATCGCTGGGATCACCCCTACAAGTAGTGCAAACACTGGCGTTGCGGCAGAGTGGTCCTGGTCTCTATGAAGGTTCGTTTAAACCAGAGAAGGCTGGTGTTTATCTGATCCGTTCTCAGAGTGGTTCACAAATGGTCACCGCAGGCTTGGTGCATAATCCTAGTGGTGAAGTGAGCTTGGGATCCGTGAACGAAAATCTACTACAGGAGGCCTGCCAGATCACCGGTGGAAGTTATTTAAAACAGGGCGATTCACTTGATCTCGGCAAGGCAAAAGCCAAGCGCTACATTGAGCTGTGGCCATATCTCGTGATGGGATTGTTAGCGCTTTTTCTCATGGATATCGCCATCCGACGTTGGGAGCATGTCACGGGTTTATGGGAAATGTTCTTCGGTGGGCGCATCAAGAGTGCGAAATAGAATGGGCGACTCGTCGCTTGATCTGGGGCTTACAGTAGTGATGACTTCCAGTCGTCATCATGTCACGTTCATATGTTATCATCCAATATGACGACAACATGTTAGCACTAACCTTCAATCGCTGTGATCATCGCGTTGCCTAAACTTTGAAGAAGAGGCTCATCAGTGTTTACCGCATTGATCAAGGCTAGAAAAATTTGGCCGTGGCGGGTGGGAGTGGACAAGACCATCAGTGTGTCATCGAGATTTGTCAGCTTGAATAGAGTGGCTTCAAACACGTCGTGATTGTGGTAACGCGTGGCGATCATGATGGTGGCCATGATGTCGTAATGCTGAGAGGTGCCCCACAACAGATCACCCTCCTTATTTAGGATTAGCATCTCTTGGCAGGAAGTTGATTCAACCACAAATCGATGAAGGTTTGTGAGCCGTTGAGACATCTCGGTCAATTCGGGTCCCTGTAAAAAGGACGGGGCGACGATGGTTGGCGCAGAAACTGGAGCGGTCTCCTGCATTTTTACAGGATCTTCCAAAGTTTCTGGTGGTTCTTCCTTGTCGATCGGTAGCAAGCCTGAAGTCAGTGCTTCTTCACGAATGATGCGCAGTTTCTCATGTAATGCTTGGAGTTCCGACGTTGGCTCACTGATTGGTGCTTCGACATGAAGATATGACGCGGCGACGGTTGGAAGGGTGACATGAGTGATGAATGTCTCATTCAACAAAGGTTCCGGTATCCACAATTCTTCATGGATTTCCTCCATGGGTTCTTGGAGAGCGGTGGCGAGCGCTCTTAGTTCATCGGAATCAATCCAGGAGGCTTGCATGGGCTTGGGAATTTTCTTGGTGTGAAGTCAGACCGAGGCGTTCTTCAAGTTCGCTGGCGATCTGTTCGAATAAGAGTGCCGTGGGTGGCGGATTTCGTTTGATCAGAGCAAGCGGTAATCCATGCACACTGGCATCCATAAAAAGAGGGTCGCGTGGAATGGCCTGAGTAAAAAGCATGGAGGCTGGCAACATTTGTCGTAACTCCTCAGCCACTTGCATGCTGGCCTTATGATTTGATTGCAACATGGTCAGCAAAATGCCCGCGATGCGTACCTTGGCACCCTCGGACCGAAAGCGTGTCAGTGTCTCTAAAAGTAGAGGAATGCTACGCACCGCAAGTGGTTCTGCTTGCTGAGGGATTACTACCCAATCAGATTCTCGTACGATTACTTCGGTGACACTGGAGAGTCCCGCCGCTGTGTCTAGCATCACGCAATCGTAGTCGAGCGTCCGTAGTTGCGTGAGTAATTCGCGAACTCTTGCTCTTAATGCGTTTTCGTTAGTCATGACGGACAAATCATGAGTCGAGCCACTTGGTAAGATGCTAAAATTGGGGAGACGTGTCGAAAGAATATAGGATTTGGCATCGCCTCCATGAGTCAGAAAATCATAGAATCCTTGCTTCTTGCGAGTGCTCTTGCTCAATGATAGACCAATTCCTCCTTGAGGATCGCTGTCCACGAGCAGGGTTTTCCAACCTCGTTTGGCGAGGGCATGACCGAGATTAATGCAGACAGTTGTTTTACCAACGCCTCCTTTCTGACTGGCTGTAGCAAGCGAAATCACGAGGCAGATGCTAGCGAGATTTAAGCCGTTTGCACAAATAAATAGGTTAAAAGTGCTGTAAAATTCGACGAAGTATAGGATCTACGATTAAAGTCACCATCGAGCGCTTCTCCTCTATTTCATGCAAGCCATCCAATTTACCGCCCCGAAGGGAATCGTAATCATCGACCTCCCAGAGTCTTTAGCTCCCGGTCCGGGCGAAGCGCTTGTTCGTACTCACCGCATGGGAATCTGCGGGACTGATCTCTCCTGTTATCTTGGAAATTTTATATTCTTTACCTATCCACGCATTCCTGGTCATGAACTAGGCGTGGAGGTCGTCGCGGTCGCTGACGATGTGACAAATGTAAAGCCCGGTGATAAGTGCGCACTCGAACCTTATTTTAATGATCCCAACTCGATTCCATCACTCAAGGGTTCGTCTAATTGTTGCCCCCAGTTGAATGTCATCGGCGTTCACGGCGATGGGGGACTTCGTAAGGGCTTGTATACGGTGCCTGCTCGCAAGCTTCATCCCGGTAATGATCTTTCCTATGATCAACTCGCGCTTGTCGAGACTTTAGGTATCGGCTATCACGCTGTGCAACGCGGGAATCCACAACCCGGTGAAACGGTTCTCGTCATCGGTGCTGGCCCGATCGGGCTTGCTTGCCTTGAGTTTCTCAAGCTGATGGAGGTGAAAACTATCGTGATGGATAGGGTTCAGAATCGTCTCGATTTCTGTCAGTCAAATCTAGGGATTCAACATGCGGTCACATTTAAGCCTGATGGTTCGCACCTCGCCGAGATTGAGGAAATCACCAACGGTCAATTAGCTGATGTGGTCATCGATGCTACCGGCAATGCAAAATCGATGTCGACTTGTTTTAATTACGCGGCGTTCACGGGGCGAGTGGTCTATGTGGGTATTGCCACCACTGACATATCGTTTCCGCAGGCTCCTATTTTGCATCGACGTGAACTTACCATTCTTGCTTCACGAAATGCGTTGCCGCAAGATTTCACAAAAATCATCGAACTGATCCGTAACGGTAAAATCAACACCGATCTTTGGGTCACACATCGAATACAATTCGATGATGTGCCTGCTGAATTCGAGAAGTTTACCAATCCAGAGATTGGCGCCATCAAAGTCATCATTGAAGTAAACTAAACTCCTATGAAAACCTGTCCAAAATACACCTTTGGTGTTGGCGATCGTTTCGCGAATGGTGCCCATGCTCAGCTTGCTGCGTTTATTGAAGCTAAGAAACTCGGAATCGACATCACTCCTGTCTGGAACAAATCCAATCGTGAACATAATATCATTGGCTCGGAGCCCATTCAAACTCGCCAAGCCGCTGACAAAGCGGTGACCGATCTGGAATGGATGGGGGAATATCTTCTGGACGCCGATCATATCAATCTAAGCACCGTGGATCGATTTATTGCGCCTTGCGATTTTTTCACTCTTGATGTCGCTGATGATATTGGTTTGCCAGCCAACCCTGCTGATGTCAGTGACTTCATTGATCGCCATCCAGAACTGATTGGTACGGTTTCCATCGAGGGCATTGCGCAGCCGTTTGAAATTACGAGAAGTGATATCGAGAAAGTTACCAATCAATTTCTCAAGGCTACACAAAAGGCCGCAGCCATCTATCAGCACATCCTCGCAGCCAAGGGTGGCATCGACAATTTCGTCACTGAGATATCGATGGATGAAACCGACAGCCCACAGACGCCATCGGAAATGTTGATCATCCTTGCTGCCATCGCTGACCAGAAAATTCCGATCCAAACCATTGCTCCAAAGTTCACGGGACGTTTTAATAAGGGAGTCGATTACGTAGGCGATCTGTTGCAATTTGAGAAAGAATTCAATGACGATCTTGCTGTCATCGCGCACGCCATCAAAACTTACGGCCTACCTGTCACGTTGAAGCTCTCTGTTCACTCAGGTTCTGATAAGTTCTCGATTTACCCTATCATCAAACGTGCTATCCAGCGCACCGGTGCAGGTCTTCATATCAAGACCGCTGGCACGAATTGGTTGGAAGAAATCATCGGTCTGGCGGAATCGGGGGGCGACGGCCTCGCTCTTGCTAAAACCATTTACGCGAAAGCGTTGGAGAAAAAAGAAGCACTTTGCGAACCCTACGCCACGGTCATCGACATCAACGATGCTAATTTGCCGTCAGATGAAGAGGTGAATGGCTGGAGCAGTAAACAATTTACTTCGGCGCTCCGTCACGATCAATCGAACCCAGGTTACAACGCGGATCTTCGCCAGCTCCTTCATGTTGGATTTAAAATTGCAGCGCTACTCGGGGACACCTACATCAGTGCGTTGAAGCAAAACTCTGAAATCGTGGCTAAAAACGTGACTGACAATTTGTTGGAGCGTCACATGAAACGCTTATTCCTCTGATCAAATGACAGGAGGCTACTTAGGTTAGAGTAGGCACGGGTTCCGTTTCATGCACTCGACCGTAATCAACCATGAGACTTCCATCTTCCCGATCTGTGTAGATTTCAACGAAGCGACGATCGAAGTGAACATCACGCCATGTGTAATCAAATTGACTCTGTATGGGGGCTTGAATGACTGTGTCGATACATACAATGGACGTCATGAAGCGTGCATTCCATTTCTCAAGCTCATCTGAAGTAACGCCAAACAGTGGGCTTTTCTCATCGATAATATGTCGAATGATTAACGCGGATGGAAATAAGATGAGATGATCGAAGTCTAGTTTAAGGGGGTAAAATCGGCGAATATCATCATCTTCCAAAATCGATTCCTTACGAATCAACATCAGTCGAAATTCAGCCTCGACCATGGGTTGATGTTGTTGATTGGCGATGCGAAATTGCAACGAAGGAACTCCGTCGAACGGGCAAATCACCATGGAATCACTAAAGAGCAAGTGAGCCGTGGGACGTGAAAATCGAACAAAGATGAGTCCCGTTACCACTGCCGTAAAAAACATGCCGAGAACAATTTCTAGAGTGGTGACCATGTTTCCGTATAGGGACGCAGGATAAAGATGTCCAAATCCGACGGTCGAAAGTGTTTGTACGCTGTAAAAGAAAGCACTGGAGAATGATCCCTGCGGCATCTCTGCGATACATGCTCCACCAAGCATGTAGGCAAAGGCGAAACCGATGTTGATTACAAGATAACTCATCAGCACAACCATCGCGAAGCGAGGCCAACTCAACGACAACACCGTGCGATACAAGTCACGCCATTGCCCACCGCTGGAGTTAGTTCGGAGGAACTCCATCTTTCCAGAACGAACAGAGACGACAGGAGGTGCTTTTTTCATGCGGGTATATAAGTTAGCATATTCCAGCCACAATTCTCTAAAATTTCCCAGCCATACATCCCCTTTTCAAACAGGCTGAATTTAGCAGTAAAGAATCTTGGAGCAAGCCCCGTGGCATTGGATAAGAATATGATCCAGTAGAGCATTCAAAGCCGAAGCAAGATCAGGGGTATTAGATCAGTCGTTATTGGGCGCGGAGCTTGAGCCTCGGCGGACTGAAAGCGGATGCTACTTACCATGCAAAGCTTACAGGATAAATCAGTC
>VFKY01000258.1 GCA_009885275.1 Verrucomicrobiota bacterium
GCGCCCTCGCCCAGCATAGCGCTGCCTCAATTTCGGCAGCATGTCTTCTCTCACTTTTTGACTCATCGGCATTCCTTAGGGTTGCCGGTGTCATCCTTTATGAGTCAACGTCCTTTTTCACTCTCCTCCATTTATCCTCTCAGGGTGTCAAAACTTATGAGGCAACAGGCCAAGAATGATACTCCTTCAGAATCGTCTTGGACTTCCGCGTACGTGTCGCTATGATGGGCGCCCGTGGAACTTTTCCTGCGATGATCGATCATTTCAAAGAACCCATAGCCCCTAATCCTGAGAGTCCGGAACCTTATGAAGTTACCGAACGCATCAGCATTGGCACGGCCGCGGTAGTCTATCGAGCCATTCAAACGGAAACACAAAAGGACGTATTGTTCAAAGTTTTCAGCAATGCCGCCACCCACCCCTTAGACACGGAACGTGTCGTCATGATGCGGCCCGCGTTGATGCAACTGAAGCATCCTCACATCGCACCGGTGCTCGATTTATATGAAGACAGTGAAGGCTGTGTATTAGTCATTCCCTACGTTGTCGGCTGTGGTGGCAACGCCTTTCCTCATCAAGCAAAGTTAAATCAAATCGCAGCCTTTCAAATTGCCACCCAGCTTTGCAGCACCTTACTGGCGGGAGAACAGCTAGAATTCCCCCATGGCGATATCAAGCCAAGCAATCTGGTGATTGCAGATCGACAATCCCAAGGATTTTATCTTCAGCTCCAGGATTGGGGATTATCTCTTTGTCGTGATGAGCAGCCGCATGAGACACTGCAACACATGGCGCCAGAGCGATTTCAGGGCTATCCATCCAGCATTCAAAGCGATCTCTTTTCAGTTGGAGCCACGTTGTGGTTTCTTCTTACAGGAAGCCATGCCGTAGAAGGAGAAACCAAACAGGATTTTACGATTGCCTGGTCCAAATTTAAAGCAGAAAAACTAGCTCAACTTCGACCTGATTTAGACGTTCACTTTCGAGATTGGCTGGGCTGGATGCTACGGCTAAATCCGCTTGATCGTCCCAAAAGTGCAGGGGAATCCATTACCGTCTTAAATCAAGTGGTTGCTTATGCTACAAACAATCCGTCCATAGCACCACCAGAGGCTGTTTACGAAGAGGAGATCCCCCCCTCAACGCTTAAGGATAAAATTAGAACCGGCGCCATTGGTGCGGTCGTTTTGGGGGTCCTCATCTTTGCTTTCTGTCGATGGGCAGCTAGCAAATGGGGTCCAGACTGGACTCATGAGATTAGTAGCATTTTAAGTGGCAACTAATTCATGCTTTTTTCAACTACCACGGCTGTTCCGTAGCACAAAACTTCTGTGACTCCGGGAGCGATCTCTGTTGCATCAAAACGTGCAGCGATCACCGCATTACCGCCCTGTTCACGAGTATGTGCCAACATCAATTCGAAAGCATCGGCGCGCGCTTGCTCACAAAGCTCTGTGTAAATGGTGATGTTACCACCAAACAATGTCTGGAGACTGGCCCCGATGTTTCCGATAATAGATCGAGACCGCACGATGATGCCACGCACGACACCTAATTCACGAACAACGGTATAACCAGTCAAGGCATTGGCGGTGGTAGTGAGAATATTGGAAGAGTTTTGATTCATCGGTGTAACTATATGGATTAGTTTATGACTCTAATTTGAATTCATCTTTCTTGGAGGGTCTGCGTACTCGTTTGACGAGGTTAAGCTCCTTGAGTTTGCGTTGCAAGGTGCGGCGACTTAACCCCAGTAATTCTGCCGCTTCCGTTCGGTTGTCACCGGTACGTTGCAAGGCGGCGTCAATGAACTGCCGCTCCATTTTCTCCAAACTCAAATCCGTTCCGGATGACAGGACCGTCAAACTTGAATCGATAGTTTTCCCATTCGTACCTACGGCGCCGTTGCTAAGATACAATGGTAAATGCTTTAATCCAATGCGAGGATTATTGCACATGACGACCCCGTGCTCCAATGCGGTGCGTAGTTCCCGTATATTGCCCGGCCAGTCATAGGCGAGAAGCGCTTGCAACGCTTCATCACTAAGTGGTTTGTAGACTTTGTTGTTCAATAGTGAAAGTTCCCGCAGAAAGGCTTCCGCAAGCAATGGAATATCACTCTTGCGCTCCCGTAATGGCGGCAATTGCAACTGTACCACGCGAAGACGATAGAATAAATCCTCTCTAAACTTTCCTTCCTGTACGAGTTTCCAAAGATCTTTATTCGTGGCTGTGATAACCCTCACATCCACTTTGATAGGCTTACTGCCACCGACCCGCTCAATCGTCTGTTCCCCAAGCGCCCGCAAAAGCTTGACCTGAATATTGGCATCGATATCTCCTATTTCGTCGAGGAATAAAGTCCCACCATCGGCGAGTTCAAACCGCCCAATTCGTTTTTCCATGTCTCCCGTAAATGATCCCTTTTCGTGCCCGAACAGTTCGCTCTCCAGCACATTTGGCGCTAGCGCAGCACAATGCACCGTGACAAGCTTAGTCTTGGGTCGCCCGCTCAGTTGATGAATAGCTCTAGCCACAAGCTCCTTACCTGTGCCGCTCTCGCCCCCAATCAAAACTGTGGCCCTGGTCGGCGCAACTTGCTCAACCATTTCGAAGACGGTCTTCATGGCTTCCGATGTTCCGAGAATACCTTCCACGGAATACTTCCGCTCCACCTGCTTTTTAAGTTCGGCATTTTCCTTTTCTAGAGTGCGACTCTTCAACGCACGTTTAATAAGGATTTCTACTTCATCGAGATTCAAGGGCTTGGTAACAAAATCATAAGCCCCGCGCCGCATCGCATCGACCGCCGTATCCACTGAACCATATGCCGTCATCATGATGCAAATGGGTGGCTTCGGCAGCTTAAGTGCTTGATCGATAAGATCCATGCCGCTCTCACCGGCCAACCGTAGATCCGTCAACATGACATCAATACTATCTTCCTTAAGCAATTCCAAAGCCTCGGCAGTTGAACCCGCAACATAGACATCGAAGTCGTCCTCCAACGATAATCGCAACCCTTCTCGGGTATGTTTTTCGTCATCAACAATGAGAACAGTGGGAGAGGGAGAGGTCATGATATAAAATCAAGCGTGGCTTGTTCAACTTTCATTGGAGCCGCTTCTATAACTTCGGTCACGGCTGGTGCTTCTAGGTAACGCATTTTCTTTTCTACAAGTGGCAGGTATATATTCACCTTCGTACCTTCGCCTTCTCGGCTCTCCAATTCAATCTCACCGCCGTGCTCTCGTATAATGCGGCGCACAATAAGCAGACCAAGTCCGGTGCCTGTTTTACGAGTGGTAAAAAAAGGCTGAAAAAGATTGCTCAGATGTTCGTTAGAAATACCTTTCCCATTATCGGTAAAAGTAAGACGGACTTCAAAGTCGGTGAATGTGCTGATAATCGTCAAGCGCCCTCCTTCCATCATGGCTTGCATGGCGTTCCGGACAAGGTTGTAGATCGCCTGCTTCATCTGATTCGCATCCAATGGCATCGTCGGTAATGAGGATGTAAGGTCGAGCTGCACAACAATCTTGTTCTGTTTAAGCTCGGGCGAGAGAAACTTCACCGCTTCCTCAACTAACTCATTCAATTGCACCCTCTGAAGTTGTGGTTGTGTCGGACGAATGGCAGACAGAAACTGCCCAATGGTAAAGTCGAGTCTCTTAATTTCACCCTGCGCCACATCAACCATCTCGCGGAGCTTAGCCGCCTCTGGCACTTTGAGTTTTCGCAAACGCCTATCAAGCAATTGCAGGTGGATGGTCAGCGAGTTGAGCGGATTACCCAACTCATGTGCCACCCCTGCCGCAAGCATCGTTAGCGCACTTATACGTTCGCTTTCAATCTTTTCTTCTGTGACCTTTCGAGTCTGCGTAATATCTCGGATCAGCATGACAAACCCAAGGTCTTCCTGCTCATCAATAGCGGTGACATAAAAATTTAAATACCTATTTTCTGGATAAAAAACTTCTAAATCACGGCTGACCGCGCCGCCAGTTTTAGAGAGAGATTCCCAGTCAAATCCACGCAGTCCTTCCGTGAGTTTCCGCCCTACGATCAAGTCACGATCAAATCCAAAAAAGCCACAGGCCGCTCGATTGACGTATGTCACCATGCCTTCGGTATCGATAAGGATCACTCCTTCTTGAAGCGATTCAAAAACCTTTTCAAAGAAACCTTTCTCCTGCACAAGACGCAGCAAATAGCGCTGCACTTCCGCTGGTTCTAAGCGGTCCATGCGTTTAAGAATCTTATCAAAAAATCCAGATTTCATTTAATGAAGGGATATTGAACCAGAAGAATGGAATAGAGCTTTGCTGTGGGTCTTTTTACTTCTCATTTTTAACTAGAAATTAAAATCATGGATATCATCATCGTTCTCTGCACCTTTCCCAACCTGGAATCTGCGCGTCAAATTGGCACAGCGCTGGTCGAAGCGCAACTGGCGGCCTGTGTGAACCTTTGTCCCATTGGAAAGTCCATCTACCGCTGGAAAGGTAAGATCCAATACACTCAGGAGGCTATCGTCCTGATCAAGACTACCCGCCAAGCTTATCCTCGCCTTGAAGCTCTACTTATAAAATTGCACCCTTATGACATTCCAGAGATTATCGCGTTGCCAACCGAACAGGTGTTGCCTGCTTACGCGGCTTGGATTCAAGAATCGGTCACTATTTCTACTGACTCCATCTGAGTTGGTGATCCAGACATTATATTTAATGGACGCACGATGTTAGCAGGTAACGGACGCACTTTTTCTAAAATACCATTCCCCAATTCTGCGCCTGTCTCATATCCACGCCTGAACATTTCTAATTTGGCATCAATATTATCAATATGATGCAACACCATCGCCTCTGGAGTCTTGGGCAGCACCGGGGATCCAAACGCCATTTCTCCATGGTGTGAACCTATAAGATGTAGCAAATGCAAGCGCACCATTTCATTCGACGGTTCAAGCGTCATCCACGAACTCGCCACTTCTGATTCCAGCATCTGCCGCCACAGCTTGTTCACCAGCTCCATGCCCAGTGAAATGTGTCCGATCAACTCACCATGCAGGGTATAAGGCATCGTGAAACTATTCTCAGCGTAGTTGTTCTCCCAAAGCTTGCCACAATCGTGAAAAAGTACGCCCGCGATCAAAAGATCCTGATTCAATAGCGGATAAGCCTCGGCTATTTTCACCGCACAACGCATCATCTGCGCCACATGCTCCACCAATCCACCACGACGCGCATGATGATAATTTCGCGCGGCGGCGGCTCGCTTAAATCGTTCACCATGCTGTTCGAGAAATAGCAGCGAAACGCCCCGAAGACGTGAGTCGTTCATGCTTTTTGCAAGCTCCGAGATTGTCTCATAATCAACCCGCAATTGCTCCCGCGCTTCTTCATCACCTGCGAGCAGGGCTTGCACCTCATCTTCTTCTAGCAAGCGCATCGCCGCATTCTTCGCATCAAGTCCATATTTACCGGTGTCAATCCAATGCGCTGCCAATTCAATCCACGCGCCACGCTTCAGCGACTCCACTTCGGAGAACAGTGGATTGCCATCAAAGACACGCCACACAAGCGAATCCGCCCCATCATTTAATTTCAGTTCGCGATACGGCTTGCCCTGAGAAGTATCCTTCGAGCCATTGACTTCGACTTGAGCCTGCATGCGATAGGGCTGCGGCTGGGATTCTGCTACCTGCTTGAGTTCGCGAATCGTAAGACGATCATAGTCGCTGGGGGTTTCGGACATGAATCGAGTAAACGCAGCCCATTATCTCATAGCAAGCAGGAAAACGGTAAGAGACAAATGATTGAAGACTATAAGACAAAAGATACCTCGCCACCCTTCGGCGTTCGAAAAGTTACAAATTAGACACCCTACCTCAAGTGACAAGACTTCAAAAATGTGCCAAATACTTAACACACCATGATATTTCATTGCAGCCGGGCGACGCCTTGGTATGCCTCATGCTTAACTATTCTTAAACACCGAGCTCAATTTCAACTTGAGTCCGAACATATTTCACCCTCTTTTCCCATGAAACCAACTTTTCTCAGGCTTCCGGCCCTCATGATTGTTTGGCTGCTTTCCATTTTCACCCCTTCTCACGCCCGCACAGAGGCTTACAAGGTGGTCAAAACGCAGCCGATCACTGGCGGCAAGAGCAAGTATATTGTCATTTCTCCAGAATCCGCTAACGAAACCGGCCTGGTCGCGCTTAGTCTAAACCTGCGCGAAACCACTCTTCAAGAGCGCAATGCCCATGTCCTTATCTTCACCGATGTCAGGGCAGCCCTGCTCCACAACCAGTCCTGGTTGAGCGAGGAGAAACGAAGCTTCCACGCTCTTCATTTTGTTGGTCGCTACGTTCGAGATCTGGACAATGCCATTCATGAAGTAGAAATTTTTCCCAAGGGCCTCGATGGTCCTTCGAAAATTATCGTCTGCTAATCTCAAACCTAGTTGAGTTCCAGCTTTCCATCCGGAGTGACGCACGTTATCTCCTTAAGTGAGCTGTTTCTTTCCACTTCAATCTGACTATGAGCCTCAGGGCGATCAGGCGCAGGCTATTGCTAAGCTGGTGAAGTCGGTTCAGGCAGGGAATCGGCATCAAACATTGCTCGGCGTGACAGGCTCGGGAAAAACTTTTACGATGGCCAATGTCATCTCGCAGGTGGGCAAGCCGGCGTTGATCCTTTCACACAACAAAACCCTCGCCGCACAACTCTACTCGGAGTTTAAGAACTTCTTCCCAGAGAGCGCTGTTGAATATTTTGTCAGTTACTTTGATTACTACCAGCCCGAAGCCTACATCCCGCGCACCGATACCTTCATTGAAAAGGACTCGGCGGTGAACGACGAGATCGAACGGCTCCGGCTCTCCTGCATGGGGGCGCTGCTGACGCGCAAGGATGTCATCGTCGTCGCGAGTGTCTCCTGCATCTACGGCCTCGGTTCGCCCGAGGATTATGCCAACATGATGTTGCCAGTGGCTGTGGGCGAGAGGATGACTCGGGAGTCCATGCTGATACGACTCGTGGACATGCTTTACGAACGCAATGACATTGCTTTCACTCGTGGCAAGTTCCGGGCGCGCGGCGATGTTGTGGAAGTTTTTCCAGCGTATCTTGAAGACGAAGCCATTCGTGTAGAATTCTTCGGCGATGCGATTGAGCGGATCAGCGTCTTTGATCCTCTCACCGGCAGGGTTTCAACGCAACTGCCTAACTATCTCGTTTTTCCAGCAAAGCAATATGTAACGCCGATGGACAAACTAAAACGCGCCATTGTCGAGATCCGCAAGGAGTTGGCAGATCGCGTAGCGGAGTTCTCACAACAGGGCAAGCTGCTCGAAGCCCAGCGCATTCAGATGCGCACTGAGTATGACATCGAAATGATGCAGGAGATGGGGTTTTGCCAGGGCGTGGAAAACTACAGTCGTCATCTCTCGGCCAGGCCACCAGGAAGCACGCCGGGAACACTGCTCGATTTCTTCCCCGATGACTTCCTACTCTTCATCGATGAGAGCCACGCCACCGTGTCACAGATCGGCGGCATGTATGAAGGCGATCGCTCCCGCAAGACGGTGCTCGTCGAGCATGGCTTCCGTCTGCCCAGTGCGCTGGACAATCGACCCCTCAGATTCCCTGAGTTCATGAAAAGGATGCGACAAATCGTTTATGTCAGCGCCACTCCCGCGCGATTCGAAATGGAAAACAGTGTGGTCGGCAACAAGGGCTACATCCCTAGCCAGAAGGAACAGGCGAAGCATCGCAACGAAGAAGGCGAGGCTTGGAGCCATGTGGTAAGTGCCGTAGCACCACCGCTCGTGCGGATATCTGGCAGTGCTCAATCCGTAGAAAACTTCGATGTCACGACCAAGGGTAAAAATCTGGTGGTGGAACAAATCATCCGACCCACAGGATTACTCGATCCGGTGGTGACCATGAAGCCGCTGGAAGGACAGATTGACGAAACAATTGAACTATGCCGTCAACGCATCGAACAAAAAGAGCGGGTGCTGGTCACAACTCTCACGAAGCGCACCGCGGAGGATCTCACCGATTACCTACGCAATCTCAATCTCAAGGTGCGATATCTCCACAGCGACATCGACGCCATCGAACGCGTCGAAATTCTTCGGGCCTTGCGTGCGGGTGAATTTGATATTCTTATCGGAATCAATCTGCTCCGCGAAGGACTTGATCTACCAGAAGTGAGTCTGGTTTGTATTCTCGATGCCGACAAAGAAGGCTTTCTCCGCAGTGAAACCTCTTTGCTTCAAACCGCAGGACGCGCAGCGCGACACATCAACGGTGAGGTCGTGCTTTTTGCAGACATTATCACCAAAAGTATCCAAGCGTTATTGAACATCAGTGCCAGCCGTCGCGCGAAACAAGAAGAGCATAATCAGCTTCACGGCATCACCCCTCAAACAGTGAAGCGCGCGGTGCAGAAGAGCCTGCATGCCTACAAAGCCGGACAGGAGATCGAAGAGAGTGTGGTGAGGGAGAGCGCTGGTGGCTTTGAAGTCACCGAGGTCCTCCGCGAACTCGAAAGCGAGATGGCCGAAGCCGCAAGCAAACTTGAATATGAACGCGCTGCGCTGTTGCGCGATCAGATTCGCGAGTTGAAGAAACAGGTCGGCATGGAAGACAACAGTCCGTTACCGAGACAGAAGGTCACGTATAAGAACGCGAAACAGAACAAGAGTCGTTCCGGTGGGAAAAAGTGAGGGAGAGCGTGCTTCCAAGCATGCTGAGGTGTGGCGGCGTGATAAAACATGGCAACGCCTCAGCACACTAAGCAGTGCGCTCTACTTATCCTACGGAGCACTGCAAATCAGGGGGAGCTCTATGATTGCCATGATCAATCGTTGTAATACTTGGACTCATCTAGATCGCTTTCAGGTGTATTCATTCTGGTCGATCGATGTTGAGAATGCCAAAACGAAAGTAGTCGTCTAAGAACTCATCAAGAATTAATTCATCAAGACTCTCTTCCTCGTGATTCAATAGAAATCCACGTCCACTCTCGTGCCAACATGTATAATCGCCATTGCCGAAAGAGTGGAACATCCAACACTCAGAAGCCAGCTCCCCAAGGTCATCTACAAAGTGATGATCTGAGTCTGACACTCGCCTGATACGCTCGGGAGGAAGTATCCCATTGTCTCCACCACGCTCATCATTCAGACCACCGAGGTGGGCATAAAATCGGCGCAAACGATCAGGCGTAGATGGTGGAAGCTGGACGAATTGTTGCGCAGGCCGGAAGCAGACGTGTCGACGTTCCGCGAAAAATGTGAATCCGAACCACGACAGCCACGGCGAGTCATCATCCTTGTCGAGATAAACTCGTGTCGGATGGTTATCGTCAAGGCAGTTTAGGACTTCACATAATCCAGACTCACCGATCTGAAGCGCAGCTTCTTTGAAATACTTCCCACCGTTCCGATACGCCTCCTGATCCTGATTGGATAGCAAGGCGAGAATATCGGCAGGCAGCCTCTCAAATGGCACATCCCAAGAAAGTATCTCGATCTTTCGCGTAATCATGGTTGGCAAGGTGGCAATGGTCCGGTTTCTTGGCCGAACAGTTCGTTAGTTTCAGTTCTGCAGGCTAATCACACCCTATGTGTAGTAAAACCAACAGCTTTGTCGAAGTTTTTACCATGCATGCATCAACGAGCGGAGCGCTCGTCCTACAAAATCGTTATGGTTGTTGCGGTGTATTTGCTGTCTCTCAACTCTCAACTACGGCTTAATTCCTGTGCTAAAACAAGTCGGAATGGGTGCCCGTTCTTTCCAGGCGAAGTTCGTCGTCAAGAGTCTTGTAGATCAAAATCCAGTCCGGCTCAATGTGGCAATCACGGTGTCCACTCCAATTACCTCCAAGTTGGTGATCGTGACTCCTGGCAGGCAAAGATTTTTCCGCAAGCAGAAGGTCAATGATGACTTTAAGCTTTGCGATATCCTTCCCCCGCTTCTGCAATCGTTTCATGTCTTTCTTGAATTGATGGGTCTGGGAAAGTCTCATTTGTCCCAAGAATCATAAAGTTCAGTGGCGGTATCGAACTCCTCTATATTCAGATTCTTGTCGCTTTTGGCGAGCACTGAGGCCGTCAGCTTGTTCGGAATATGTAACTCCAACGGGAAAGATTTTCTGAGGGCGATCTGTCGATAGAAGAGTCTGATGGCCTCTGTCGGGGTCATCCCCAATGTATCAAGCACTTTCTCGGTCGCGGCCTTTGTGGCGTGGTCGATTCTGGCGTGGACTACTGCGGATTGTGACATGTCCACACTGTATCACAGATGCAACACATATCAAGGGCCGATATTTTTTGCTTAACAGTGGCTTATGTTATAGATCGACGAGCGGAGCGCTCGTCCTACAAAATTGATGTGCAGACCCTAAAC